>NZ_NUOW01000029.1:0-19014 GCF_002584635.1 Bacillus sp. AFS031507 | reverse complement strand
TTCATATCCATTTGCTGTTGCCCATAATCCATTCGGCGCATGAACCTTAATGATCGCCATTAACATAGTTCCTGCAATCAAAATTCCTGCAAGCGGGGTTAATAGTCCTAAAGCAAACAAAAGTCCCCCAATAAGTTCTGCTAAACCTGCGAAAAGAGCCATGATCACTCCTGGTTTCATGCCAATGGATTCAAACCAGCCTCCTGTACCTTTTAAACCATAACCACCGAACCAACCAAATAATTTTTGAGCACCGTGACCTACAAATAGTAAACCAATTACCAAACGTATTATTAATAAACCAATATCTATCATCTTAGAATCCTCCTAAATATTATTTATCTCGATTTCGAGATATTTTATTAAAAAAAATGAAAGTTTAAACTTTATTCTTTACTTTTTTCATAAGATTCACCAGCGTCTCTGCCTCATCAGAATCTAATGCTTCAAACATTTGATTAACTAACTCATGATATTTCGGCATGATGTCATTCATCAATTCATTTCCATCATCAGTCAATGTCACATGTATCACCCGGCGATCATCTGGACAGGCATGACGGCTTAATAAACCTCTTTGTTCTAGTTTATCTAAACAATAGGTCATCGAACCACTTGAGACCAATATGCAATTTCCAATTTGTTGAATCGTTTGTTTCCCTTTTTGATAAAGTACCTCTAAAACTGAAAATTCCGTAATACCAAGCTTATTTTTTGCCATTTCCTCCTTTATTCGATCATGAATTGCTTTAGATGTTTGCATTAATAAAAGAAAGGGTAAATTCGAGCATTTCCTCTCCATTTAGTGCATCCCCTTATAAAATCTCGAATTAAAATATCTTGAATATGAGATAATAATAATACTTATAAATTTTTTTGTCAATAACCTTTTTTTTATTGAATAAAAGGGATGCTTCAATAGTAGTTGAAACATCTCTTTTACTATCCTGTTTAGCTTCTACAACGAGACATACGCCTCATAAATCATTTTCTCTTTGATAGTTGAACAGTAGACTCTCTTAGTACAGTTTTTTATTTATTTACTTTTATCTAGTACATTTTTCAAGGTATTCTCAATATTTTCAGCCATTTCCTTTAGTTTAGGGTCATCAATCATACCAACCATCATTGTAGGTTTAGGTAAGCCAATTTTGGTTATTCCATTACTTTGATAAACAGTTATTTTACATGGTAGAAAATAACCGACCAGTTCATTTGTTTCAATAACCTTTGCTGCTTCAACTGGATTACAAACTTCTAAGATTCGATATGGATTTTTGTAGCTTTCTACTCCTTTTTCTTGTAACTTGGCTGGAAGATCGAGCTGCCACAAAACGCCAAAATTTTCTTCCTTTAAATTTTGCTCCAAGGATGAAATTGCTTCCTCGACTGAATTTCTGCTCTCTACTGTATAATGAAACATTCCTAGGTTCACTCCTTTTAAACAAGAATACCTAACCAAATTTTAAAGGTTGTAATTACAATTAAAGTAGCTAGAGCTATTTGCAAAACTTTTGTATTTAATTTTTTACCTATCAGCACTCCAAGAGGGGATGCAATAAGACTAACGGTTACCACAAGTAATGCAGGGAGAATAGGTACTTGCCCTGTTATGACTTTCCCTATTGTTCCTCCAATTGAAGATAGAAATGTAATGGCTAAGGAGGTTGCAATTGTGATACGGATAGGAATTTTCAACACCACTAGCATAATAGGAACCAGAATAAATGATCCGCCAGCCCCCACTACTCCAGAAGCAAGTCCAACGAAAAAGGCTAGGATTGTCGCCAATCCTTTATTAAAATCACCGCTCCACTGAAATTCCAATTCCTTTTTAGGAACCAACATAAGTACCCCAGCTAATAACGCCACTAGCCCATAAATTACATTGATACTCTTCTCTGAAAAGAAGTGTGAGCTATAACTCCCAATCAGACTTCCAACTAAGATGCTAGACCCCATATAAACAATCAAAGTTTTTTTTATATATCCTCCATTTCGGTGTGCCCACATACCCCCAATTGCTGCAAAAAATACTTGAACCGCAACTACTCCAGAGACTTCATGGGCTGTTAACCCATGAAAACCTAATAACGGAGGAATATATAAAAGAAGGGGGAAATTAATGATGGCTCCGCCAATTCCCAACATGCCTGAGAATAATGAACCGATAAATCCGATGATTAATATGGTGAGAATCAAGCCAATCTCCATAATCTCGCCACCTTACATGACTTAGTAATTAACAATTACCCTTTTTTTAAGTAGAATTTTAAAACACCGTTTTCTTCGGTATATTCTAACAATTCATGTCCACCTGACTTTGCCCAAGCACTTAAATCGTTTTTTGCCCCTTTATCGGTGGCGAGAATCTCTAAAATTTGTCCACTTACTAATTGATCCATTGCTTTTTTTGTTTTAACAATTGGCATTGGGCAGGCAAGGCCTTTTGCATCTATGATTTTATCTGATTTCATTTTTATAGTTCCTCCTAGTTATTATTCATGAACCGCACAACGATTTGATCCAATTTCCATTTCTCGTTGCATCTCTGCATCAGGCGTTATTTTCCCCATATTGGTTTGACGAATTTCTTGATAGGAATTTGGTTGTGGAGGTAAGTTTTCCGTTACCAATTTGCGAAATTCAGCTTCTTTCAAATTAAGCCCTGTATTTCTTTCATATAATTCACCTAAATTTGCACTTACTTCTCCGTTTCCTCCGAGTTCAGAAATTCTAGAAAAGTGAGCTGGTAAAACCATTAAATCTTTAGGGAACAGTGTGTATTTGTTATAAAGAGACTCTCTAAGGTCAGCTACCCAGTCCTCCGCCTTACCAGCCAAATCTGGTCGACCGATGGACTCTACAAACAAAATGTCTCCTGATAATAAATACTTTTCATCAACGACTAAAGATGTGCTTCCGATTGTATGCCCAGGAGTATAAAAAGGATTCACAGCTACTTTTGTATTGCCAACCACAATATCGTTTCCTTCTACCAACCCTGTATAATTAAAAACAACTTCCTCCGCATCATTTGGAGGCAAATAATAGGTTGCTCCTGTTTTTTCTGCAATATTTCTTCCACCAGAAATATGATCGGCATGAAGATGAGTGTCCACAACATGTTTAATTTGAATATTATGAGCTGATGCAAATGATTCATACTCTTCAATCATTCGGGATGCATCTACAATTACTGCTTCCCCATTTGATTCGATTAAGTAAGATAAACAACCCTTTCCAATTCGAACAAATTGATAGATGCTTCCTCCATCTTTTAAATCACCAATTTTAACGGGCTCTAAATGTTCACTCCATTCCTTCATTCCACCTTTAAGGTAGTGAACAGTGAGTCCTTTATCAGACAACATTTCAGCAACCATAATCGATGACCCTTCCTTTGCACATACCACTAATATCTCTTTATCTGTTGGAAGTTTATCAATGATTTCTTCCACTCCGTCAAGTAAGTCAAAATACGGCACATTTAGATATTCAAAGTTCACACCTTCGATTTTCCAATCTTTAAAATCATTTTCATTACGAACATCTAAAATAAATAAACTTTCTTGATTGAACACTTTCTTCGTTACCGCTTTACTTGTCAACTGCAATACCGACACTTCCCATACCCCCTACAGTATATTTTTTCATAAAATTTTTTCTAAATAATCGGTACTTATATTAATCCACTGATTTTTCCGTTACACCATTCCATTCACTCATACCTGGAACGACATTTTTAACTTGTGTGAATCCAGCTGATGCTAATTTTTGTGCAGCTAGATCACTTCGGTTTCCAGTTCTACAAACAACATATATTTCAGTCTCTTTATCGAACTGATTCAAATAGTTATCTAATTCACCTAATGGTGCAGATTTGGCATATGGAATATGGTTAAAAGCATATTCGGCTGATTCACGAACATCCAAAACAATCATATTTTTCTTTTCTTCTAAAGCTTTTAGTAATTCATCATTAGAAATCACATCTGGGTGCTTTTTTTCTTCCTTTTCTTCGGTACCTGCTTTACGAATATAATGCTTTAAAACTTGACCTTCCTCAATTGTTCCTAAGTATTGATTTCCTGTACTATTAGCCCATGCCTTCATATCAGCTATTGACCCTTTGTCTGTCGCTTGGACTTCTATTACTTGACCCGCTTTTAAGCTGTTCATTGCCTTTTTTGTTTTTACAATGGGCATCGGACAAGCTAATCCTTTTGCGTCTAAAACAATATTTGTTTGAATCATCGTAATCCTCCAGCTTATACCACTATGGGTATACTTTATTGTAAAAAAATTATTGTATTGGACCTTGCCACTCCAACATGCCACCAGACAAGTTAATTACTTTGTTAAATAGGAACCAAGAAACTAAAGCAATCAATAAAACATTAAACAGGTTACCACTATCAAACATGACAGAACCTCCTTTATTTTTATTGACAGTTTATATAAATAAATTAACATTCCCGTCTGATGCTTCTCCTAAGTATGCGGCAACTCCAGCATACTCAATGCCATCCATTAATTCTTCCTGTTGTAATCCAAGTAAATCCATGGTCATGGTACAAGCGATTAATTTTACTTCTTGCTCTTGTGCCAATTCAATCAACTGTGGAAGTGTCATGGCATTATGTTTCTTAATTACATGTTGAATCATTTTAGGACCCATACCAGCAAAGTTCATTTTAGATAATCCCATTTTTGATGCACCCTGGGGCATCATCTTTCCAAACATTTTTTCTAGGAATCCCTTTTTTACTGGTTTCTGTTCCTCTTTACGTAGTGCGTTCAAACCCCAAAAGGTATGAAAAATAGTCACTTCATGATCATAAGCGGCTGCTCCATTTGCAATAATATAAGCTGCCATTGCTTTGTCATAATCTCCACTAAATAAGACAATTGTTGTTTTTTTCTTCTGTTCAGTCATGATTTGTCCTCCTTGTATATATACCCACATGGGTATATATTTGTTCAAAAAAATACCTTCTTTGAAATTTTATAAAATACCGTTACCCCTATGGGTATATTACTATACAAAAGATAAGTTCGTCAACCTAATTTAAATAAGGTTGATGAACTTTTTATCGGCTCTTGATTAATAATTCAACAGCTTCTTTTACAAGATGTTCCGTTGCTTCACCTTTTTCAACATTTTCCCTTACACATTGTTCTAGATTTTTACTAACAATAACACCCATCGTACGGTCGATTGCACTTCTTGCTGCGGATAATTGAGTAATGATTTCCCTACAATCTTTTCCTTGTTCCATCATGCTTAAAACACCTTTAATTTGTCCTTCAATTCGCTTTAAGCGATTTTTAACATCTTTATCGTATTCCACTAGCTTCACCTCATTCTATATTTTTGCCTACAAGGGCAATTTATTAACATATAACTAGCTATTTTCAAGCCCATTGAGGTTAATAAGCGTAATCCAAAATTGAGCTCTAATTTATTTGATGCTACAACATGGATTTTTCGTTGGGGATTTCTTTAAACAATATTAAATAAATATTATTTTACACCACCTGTCAAATGAGATGATATACCCAACAGGGTATATTGTCAATAATATTAAAATTGCAACCCATCCAAAAAAATTCAAATATGATTGGCATTTCAAGAGATAAATATTACCCATTAAGGAGCATGTATTCTAAAAGTAAAACAGATGATGAATTTAACAAAAAAATTCGACTAGGCTAATTGCTAACTCGCCCTGTTAGCCATCCATGAAGCATTAACCTTAACTGGTTCCCATTTTATTTGGATAACCTTAAGGAAACCTTAAGTTCTTAACGGTAGAAAACAATGAAACAACAACGGACCATTCTAGTAAAACTTTAATTAGTGAAAAAATGTTGTGTCCCCCGTTAACTGAAAAGGGAGCCCCTAGGCTCCCTTTTCGAACATTAATGGATCGAATTCATCGACGCATGTTTGACGACAACGCGGCGGATGAAGAACGCCATAGCCAGACCGATTAGCGTAACGGTCAACGTGAACAAGAACACGTTCTGTGAGCCGAACGTCATCGCGTTAGCCATCTCAGTCTGTTTCGTTGGCGTTGGGGAGTTGTGCAAATACTTATCCATACCGCTTGTAAGGATGATAATGGCAATCGCTGTTCCAATTGCTCCTGCGACCTGCTGAAGCGTGTTCATGACTGCAGTACCATGTGGGTAAAGCTCCGGTGGCAGCTCGTTCAGCCCGTTAGTCTGCGCCGGCATCCAGACCATTGAGATACCGACCATTAATCCGATATGCAATGAGACGATAAAAGCAATCGAAGAAGCAGACGATATGTCGGATAGAAACCATATCGATATCGCGACGACGATGAGACCTGGAATAACTAGCCACTTCGGCCCATATTTATCGAACAAACTCCCCATGCGCGGCGACAGGATGCCATTCAACGCGCTGCCCGGCAACAGCATAAGTCCAGCGGTAAACGGTGACAGGCTCATACCATTCTGAAGGAACATTGGCAGAATAATCATGCTAGACAAGATAATCATCATCGATGACAGTACCAAAAGCAGCCCCACGTTGTACATCGGGTACTTGAAGACGCGCAAGTCCATCATAGGTTCGCGCATAACTGTCTGCCGTCGCGTGAACAACACGAGTGCGACTAGCCCGATGATGATTGAAGTGACCACGACCGGGCTGGTCCAGCCTTCGGTGCCTTCTCCTGCCTTGCTGAAGCCGAAGACAACGCCACCGAAGCCGATCGTTGATAATACAACTGACAATAGATCAATACGAGGTTTCGTCACCTCTGTTACGTTTTCCAAATACTTCAACCCTACCAAAAGCCCTATCACCAAAAAAGGCAGTGATAGCCAAAATATATAATGCCATGTTAAGTATTCAATTAGGAGACCAGCTACTGTCGGGCCGGTCGCCGGTGCGAACATAATGACAAGTCCGACAAACCCCATCGCCGCCCCCCGTTTCTCAGGTGGATACACGACGAGGATCGTATTGAACATGAGCGGAATCAACAGGCCCATTCCGACCGCCTGTAAAACACGAGCGACCATAAGAATTTCGAAATTGAATGCGAGCGCCGCAATTAAAGTGCCGACAATCAAGCTCGTAAGAGAACCAGTAAACAATTGCCTTGTCGTAAACCATTGTAGCAGTAACCCAGTCATCGGCATCAGAATGCCGAGTGTAAGTAAGAACCCTGTTGTCAACCACTGTGCGGTTGCAGCTGAAATTTGGAATACATCCATTAAATTACTAATCGCTATGTTGAGCGCCGTCTCGCTGAACATGCCAACGAAACCGCAGATAAGCAGCGACGCCATAATGGCTCGCGTATTGTATTGTTTCATTTTCGACTCCACTTCCCCCTACTAAAAATGTACACCTAATTCTTTATAAAGATTATTTTAGATTTTAACATTAACATATCCTTAATAAAACTAATTTATCTCCCTCCGTCTTCGGGTTTGTTTACCCCCACGTAATCGATGCTGACTTTAGAATGTGAGTCTAATATTTTACCATACATCTCTCCTGAAGATTCAACATAAAATCTTATTGAACTGATAAAAATTATCAATTATGGTATGATTGTATAAGTTAATTATTTAAGGAGTGAAATCATGAGTGTACATAAAGATTTAATTAAACATGCGGCAAATCAACATGAAACCTATCAAAAATTCTTAGCGCTCGATCAACAACGCGAACAATATATCGAAGAAGCGATTGAGTTATGTAAGCAAGGTAAACCTTTTTCAACCGATAAAATCAATGCAGTCACCAATAGTATTAATAAAATAAACCTGCGCTTTATTCCATCGAGGCAAAACGTTACGGGTGAAATGATCCAGGAATTCGTGAAAAAAAACTAATAATAAATAAAGAACGGACAGCATCGTTGAACTGTGACCCATAAAATGGACAGTTTAAAAAAAGACCGAATATTTTAAGCTGCTAATAAGTGACTCCGGTATTGTGCCGGAGTCATTTTATTTAGGCTCCATTGATATCCTTTCTAGTTCGTCTAGCTTTTTTAAGAATTCAAGCTCCGCTTCTAGGAATTTAATTCGTGCTTCAGCTTTCTTTAAGTTATCCTCAACTGAAAGAGGCTTTGAAGAGGGTCTACCAGTGCTTGCTTTTCCACGCCTTTCTTCCTTGTCTATTTTTCTCTTTGGTTATGAATAAACAGGCTGTTTTATTAGGACAGTATCATCCCGTGATACATATAAATACAGTGTAAATATATTTATAAAATTTATGGGGGAGAATTTTTTATGAGTGAAGACATGAATAATGACATCAATAAATATTTCATAGGAAAAGTAATCAGGGTTGATCGAGGCGGGCCAGAATCCAGAATTGGGAAGTTACTGGATGCAAGTGAAGATCATCTCTGCCTTCTGACAGAAGAAGACGGAGTCGTATACTACAACACTAAACATATTAAAAGTTTTACAGATAAAATAAAGGGGAAGATGGAATTCAACATTGAAGTTCCTAAAGATTTGAAATTTAATAAGGCGGATAATTTCCAAGACCTGCTTGACTCATTGAAATTAAAATGGGTACAAATTAATCGTGGCGGTCCTGAGAGGTTAGAGGGTGTAATCAGTGATGTAAGTAAAAATTTTGTTTCTTTGATCCATAATGAGGAATGCGTTCGTCTTTCCATGTTCCACATTAAAAATATTAGTCATGGAGTAAAAGTTGAAAAGGCTGAATCCGAAAAACAAAAGTCAGGTCAAAATAAAAAAAATAAGACCAAAAGTAGCAAAAAGGGACCCTTGCATAAAACAGTTGTTAAAGATGCTGATCTAACAAATCTCTTATCCTCGATGGAAAAGTTTTTACGAAATTATTCAAAAAACAAATGAACTTAAATTAGAAACATTTGCGAATAAGTCTTGCACCTTTTAGTTTAAGAAGAAGCCTCAATATTTTAATTAGAAAAAGCAGGCTAGGTTTCCCTATTCCTGCTTAAATCCCATTAACTCCGATATATGTAATAATTCAATGTTGTTAAACGATAACCCCTAATTTTTGACCCTCTAGTGAATACCTTTAATTCCATTATATTACTTTAAATTTAAGAATACGTTATTAAATTTTGTACCTTTTTGAACATTTACCTTGTTCAGCTTACCTGCTCACTTTAAAAATTCTATATTTCAGAGGTATAAAGTATTTTTAAAAATAGTATAAATATAGTATTACGGGCATAAATCTCTCCAACCTAGTTCGACATATTTACTGTTCCTTCGGAACAATGGAATCGCGTCAACTTTAGAATTTGTCAATTCAGTCACACTAAAAATACTAATGTGCAAAAAGTGGAAGAAAATTTAGGAGGATTTTATGTCATTAAGCTTTGCGTATAAATTATATAAATTTTGTAAATGATGAGACTAAAGTTTACGAAAAATCTTAAAAACCACAATAGATTGAAGCCTATTGTGGTTTTTAGTCTACTCTCAGGAAAAATATTTTTAATATAAGAATAATTGATAAAAATGTATTGGAGGTTTTTATGCATGTCTTTAAGTCAAGTTCTACAAAAACGCATTATTTTTCACCAATATAAAAATTGGTATGTGCTGGATGATGAATTTTATTGGGACATCAAAACATTATACAATACTATTTTTAAATACTTAGACTCAAATTTTAATATTCCAGTTATTTTTTGTTCTATTCGTCAAGCGAATAAAATTATTTGTGACTTAGGTGATGAAGAAGATGAATATTTACGATTCGCTTCAGGTATTTATTGGAGAGAATTAAAGATTATCTTTATTTTTCGCTTCAATGAATATATCCCATTAATTGAGACTCTTTTTCATGAATTTCGTCATGTTATGCAAGACTTCAATCCTGATTTTAGACATCATTTTGAATGGGATAAAAAATTACCTTATCTAGAACGAACTACTGAAATTGATGCCTTTCAATTTGCTAAAGAAAAAACCAATGAATATCTAGCATCTGAATCATATAAAAAAGTTGACTTATAATCAGTTCAAAAAAAGGAACCATTCCACTCAGGGAGATTAATCCTTTACTGGTTATATTTTTTTGTCGAGTTGGAAAACTCAAAAACTTTGTTTTGCTTTGGAACAAATAAACTAATTTCAATCAAAAGAACCCATTGTTTGTAATAATTCATTTGATTGTGGAGTGACGTAAATGGTTCGGCTTGGAAAAGCAACTTCCACTCCCTCTTCCTCTAATATTCCCATGATTTCTAAATTGATTTCATGTTTAATTTTAACGTGTTCTGCCCAAACAGTAGAATTCGTGAAAAAATAGATAAGAATATCGAGACTACTCTCATTATAATGATCGAATGCGACCATAATTGTATCCGGATGGATCTCTTCATGAATTCTCAAAAACTGTTCAATCCGTTTAACGACTATTTGAATTTGTTCTTTGGTGGTTTGATAGTTAAGTCCTAAGTGGAAAGAGATTCGTCTTTTCCCCATACGACTCCAATTGGTAATGGCCTCGTTTGCAAGTGTCGCATTTGGAACTGTAACCAGAGCTTGACTAAAAGTGCGAATTTTAGTACTTCTGAAATTAATATCTTCTACTATACCTTCCACGCTAGGTGTTAAAATCCAATCTCCAATGGAAAAAGGTTTTTCTGTTACAATCACGATTCCACCAATTAGATTTCCAACCGCTTCTTTTGCAGCTAAAGCAAATGCCAGACCCCCTAACCCAAGGCCTGCCACCAACCCATTTACGTCATAATCAAATTCCTGGCCAATAATGCTTATACTGATTGCAATAATGATGACACGGATCGTTCTTGATATAAACGGTAAAAGAATTAAATCAATCTTATTGTTGATCTTTTGATTAACACTTATTAAGATCCCCGAAGTAGGAGATGACAAATTAAACAATCCCCATGTAATTAAAACAATCACCATAGAACGTAAAAATTTTAAAAATAACGCATTTTGTTGTTCTATAAAAGGGAAATAATCCATTGCTAAATACAAACCTACAATTATAAAGAACCATCCTAAAGGACGTTCAAACCCTAAACAAATTTTTGTGAAAAAATCAGTCGGTGTTATTCTAGACAATTTTAAAATCAACTGAAACACATACTTTGTAAATAAGTTTCTAAAAAGAATAAATAAAACCAAAATACCTATAGAAATTCCTAAATTTTTTAACATGTCATAGTCTATCCCCGCCATTGAAAAAGCCATGACAAATGAACCAAAAGACATTCTAATATACCTTCTCTCTTTTTACGATAATTTTTTTAGCACCACAATTGATAGAAAACTCAATGTTATGTGGAAAAATAAGACCCACGTATACCGGCTTTTGAAATTATTACATCCTCATATAATAACTTTTCAAACAAGATATTTGAATACAACAAAAGTCTTAGATTATAGAAATAATTCTGCTTCAGAAAATGGTGAGAGGCGAAAAAGGAAGGGTCTAATCATCTGTAAGCAATTATACAAACTACAAAACGGAGACAAAGGTTACTGTATAAACGGGGTTCATACAACTTGTTAGGGCTGATTCTTCAACTCAAGCACCCATTAGATCAACAAGGAAATCTATCAAATAAGGTTTATGTTCAATTAATAACACGATTTATATATAATATAATGTAAGAATCACATGATCAGTACTCATCATAATCAGAAAGGTGATAATAGAATGGAAAATTTTTATCTGTTTGTCATTATGTGTATTTTTCTAATTATTTTACCTGGTCCCGATACGGCAATTGCTACAAAAAATACTGTCACCGTTGGGAGAATCGGGGGTCTTAAAACAGCTTTAGGTACTTGTTGTGCCCTTCTTATCCATACTTCTGCTGCTGTATTAGGACTTTCAGCCATCATTGTGAAATCAGCATTATTATTTTCTGTCTTCAAATACGTTGGCGCTGTTTACTTAATTTATCTGGGTGTTAAGACATTATGGTCTTTGAAGAAAAAGGAAGAAACTGCAACCGTTGCGGTGAACACAAAAAGCCAAATTGTAAACACATCTTGTTTTAAACAAGGGTTCATTACAAATATCCTAAATCCCAAAGTTGCTGTCTTTTTCTTAACCTTTTTGCCTCAATTCGTGGACTCTGGAAGCAATACCTTTAAACCGTTTCTTATAATGGGTATGACTTATACTCTATTGACTGCCGTATGGTTTTTACTTTATATCTATTTAATTAATCAGATTAGTTCATTTATGAAAAAACCTAAAACACAAGATATTATTGAAGGAATCACAGGTACTATACTGATAGGTTTCGGTATTAAACTAGCTCTTGAAAAGACTCATAATTAGATCATTTTTATTTATTATGTAAGACCCTTGATTTCCCTCAATCAAAGGGTCTTATTTTTGCCGGAGTAAAAAAAGCAGATCAGATTATCCATGGTATCAATCGGGAAAATGATATAAAACATCTTGCTAAGAACAGATAAAACATACTCAAAACAGAATTGGGGGACACTAAAGATAGGAGATGATAGATGTGAAATTAAAGATATTAATCTTATCTTTACTTGTAGTATTTTCTTTTGTTGCGCCGCAATTCATAAAAGCTGACAGGATCTCTGAAATTAAAGTCATATCAGATGACGCCAATCCGTTTATGAACGAACTCATCCTGACGAAAGAATACAAAGAAAAATTTAATAAACGAATATATGGACCTGGTTATTTTCCCTTTAAGATTACGCATGTGAGCGGGAAAATTTCTGGCGAGAAAATTACTTTATATTATAAGAATGTGAAAACGCCCTGTGTAGTGAAAATACAAGCAGAGCCAACGGCAGGCGAAATCATTTTGCCAAAAGGAAACATGTATAAACCAACAAAACTTCAAAAAGGCTACAAAGGTTTTATCGGGGAATTACCGGAGGGATATGAATTAATCTTGTTAATCGATAATATCCAGTACAACGTAAAGTTGATTGGTAACAGTACCAATTATAAACCATCTAAAAGTGATTTAATTAAGGTCGTAAATTCGATGTTTCCACCCAAATGACGACAGTTAAGAATAAATTAAACAATTACATTTTTGTAGGCGAGATTCATAAACTACCTTCATAAATCTCAATCGACTCTCCCAGTGGTTGTGATTTGTTTTTCCTTGTTGTTGATAAAGGTCCAAAGATTCCCGTTCCTGATAAAAGCTGGATTGACATAGCGCCAATTTAGGCGCTTTTATCTTTTTCATTGGAATTCCATGCTACTGCTCCAAATAAAGCTCCAATGATTAATATAATCCATTTTATTGCTTTTTTCATCTTCTTGCCCCCTTTGTTTCATCCTTTTTCTCAAATCTGATAATATCGAGGTAGTTTTTCTTGTTCAACAACTATTCTGTCCCGTTAGCATATTAACAAAAAGACTGCCCTTTTATCGCAGCCAGTTCTGAGAAAGACATCCCCTTTTCATATCTGCTTTATTTTTATACGAATTTTTCCAGAAAAGGGTTTCAATATAGTTTGATAATTTGAGCCACATTTAATCAACGACTGACACTCCTATAACATCCTCGAAATTAATCCGCCGAAACTCGCCTCCCAGTAGTTCAATCCGAAGTTGGTACGATATGGGATCAACGTTATGAATGCGACCGGTTATATCTGATGTAAAGCCGTTAGACCATATCGTTATCTTTATCGACAGGTTGTACTCCATCGCATAGCAGATACGTCGGTCAAACTCTTCCTTCTCGTATTCATCAATCATTGGCTTTATAATTCGCTCTTGGTCGGTCCATAGATCTCGCTGTGCCTTAATTAACTCCGGCATTCCAAACGCAAACTGCCATTTCTTTTTACCGCGGTCTCGTATCGCCATATAACTCACCTCGTAATCATTATATACGAACAAATGTTCTGTAGATACACAAAAATAAATAGGACCAATTTAGGTCCTAAATTTAAAATCATTAGTTGATACTTGTTTATTTCGCAACATAATCAGCAGGTAAATCCTCCTTACTATTCTTCCTTCTTGTTCCTACTAATTGTTTTAATAATAATTGTATTAAAGCAACAATTTTATCAATGACAACTATTAACTTCCTTTTAAAATTAAAAAATATAATTACTTACGCAGACCCAGTGTGTCCTGTTGTTATTTCGACTTCCTCATGAGGTTTGGTTCTCCATAAGATAAACAACGAGAAAATCACAATTGCGAGACACGCCCAATAAACATGACGAAATCCTATAAACTGAGCAATCATACCGCCACCCATATTTCCCACTAGCCTTCCAATGATGGACCCGTTGTAATAAATCGTTGTGGACATCCCCGGTGAACCAGGTAATAAGTTAGTGAAATAGCTTAGTCCATTGCCCATGACAATCGCTACATACGTTGCCTGTAGAAGCTGTGCTGCAATAAGTTGCCAGGATTGGGTCGATATACTTAAGAAAGTATAATAGATAAGAGCTACAAAACAACCGAACATAATTAAGGAATGGTTCGATATGTTTCTGCCCAGGGCACCTAATAAAAGCATAATGGGAATTTCCAAACCAGCAGAAATACTCACGACTAAAGCGACATCCGTATGCGTACCACGGAGTTCATTTACAATAAACAACGGCGTGTTAATTCCATTAATAGCATTGACTGCAAAAAGAAAGATAAAGGAGATAAACGGAAGCATGATTTGCCTGCTTTTAAGTGAAAAGGTGCCTATACTTTTGATCTTCCTGTCATTGCGTTGAACAGATTTTCGTTTTTGCAGAAACAGGAAGACAAGAGATGTGATCGATAGATAGATGGCGGATGTCCCAAGAAAAAGTCCCTTGTATCCAAGTGCCCCCAAAATAAATGTACCAACTAATGGTCCTATTAGGAATCCGAGAGATACAAGGGAACGTAATGTAGACATCGCAAATGTCTTATCATCATTTTGGCTTGCATTTGCGGATACCTGTGCAGAGGCGTAGATTTGCGGCATGGCAGGAGTCCCTAATCCATTAAAAAGAGTAATCACAATCAACAGAATAATGAAGTTATGCAAAACTAAATACGAAGCATAACCCAAGGCAGATGAAATCATGGCTATTATAATCAACCATTTTCGATCCAGCCCGCCATCCGATCGTTTAGCAATTAGCGAATTGACCACCACTCCGCTTAATGAACTCACTGCCATGAAAACGCCAAAGGCTCCCACACTCATTCCCAAATCTTCTATAGCATACAAGGATAAATATGGCTGTGTAATGGAAATTCCGATACCAACCAGCAGCACACAAATGACGAATAAACTATATCCTTTTATTGCAAACAGTTTTTTTACGCGTGTATACAACTTTTAGTCCTCCTCCTTAGTTCTCACACAATTGTTGTTTTATTTAATTCCGGACATAAAAAATTTTCAATAAAACTTTGACCTCCTTATTATGCAATAAATGAATAAGAAACCCATTTCCCATTCCTACCAAATGATTGCCTAATACTATCACAGCCAGTTCCGCAATCGGAGAATATGCATTAGAATAGAACTAGCAAGAATAAAGAAACAAGGAGGATTCTATGACTGATTCAATCTATAAAAACCAGGTTGAGCTCGCCAAAATTATAGAGAAATATTCAGGACAGGATGGTGCTCACGTAACTGCGATTCCGTCTTTATTTTTTCTTCGCCGCTCCAATGTTACCGAATTAAATCACAGAATTTACAAGCCTTCCATATGCATTATCGTTCAAGGTGCGAAGGAGATATTTCTGGCACACGAACGCTTTAGGTACGGTCCTAGTGATTATCTTGTTGCATCGGTTGATCTGCCTGTTTCCGGGCAAGTGACGGAAGCCTCTCCCGACGTTCCGTATTTGGCACTCAATCTTGTATTCACACCAAGTCAAATCTTAGAAGTTATACGTGATTTTAAAATTCAAGGCGAAAAAAAAGGAAATGCTAAGCGTGGTATGTTTGTGAGCCCAATTGAGTCATCGATGTTAGATGCGGTAATCAGGTTAGCTCGTTTGCTAGAAAATCCGAACGATATTCCGGCACTTGCTCCTCTATATACGAAGGAAATTCTCTATAGGGTTTTGCAAGGTCAACATGGAGGGTCGCTGGAACAAATTGCAATAGAAGGAAGCTCTACCTTTCTTATCAGAGACGTTATCGAACAGATCATGAATAACTATGATCGCTCTTTTCGGATTGAGGAACTTGCGGAGATAGCAAATATGAGTGTTTCTTCACTTCATCGGCACTTTAAAGAGGTAACCGCGATGAGCCCAATTCAATTCCAAAAACAACTGAGATTACAAAAAGCGCGGCAATTGTTATTGTCCGAGTCAACAGATGCCGCTGATGTCGCATTCCGGGTTGGTTATGAAAGTCCATCGCAATTTAGCCGTGAATATTCCCGCATGTTTGGTTTTCCACCCAAAGAAGATATAAAGCGCTTGAGGGAGAACTATGACGAAACGATAAACGTGTAAATCCCCTGCCTAATAGTGGGGGTTCTTTTGTGTGGAGGAAAGGACAATTTTCAAGTGGGATGCAAACAAAACTGTAGTTGAAAAGGTAATAATCTCCCCCTACTTAAAAAGGGAAAGATGATGAAAATTATTTTTTTATATAATGAAGCATAGCAAGTTGACCTAATTTTTCTACTTTGGTTAATGTGTAATTTAGAGTAATATCATCTCCGATATAAAGAGAGATTCCTTTCCCTAAAATAATAGGTGCAATGGCAAGTTGGAATTCATCAATTAAATTTTCTTTAAAAAATTCACGAGCTAAGTTTCCTCCACCAATTAACCATATATCTTTACCAGGCTTTTGTTTTATATTATTAATGAAAGTTTTGACATCTTCATCAATAAATGAAGCATATTCATCTGATCCACTAACAGATTTAGAAAATACATAATTTTTATAATCACTATAAGGATATTTCATATCAAATCCACGAATGACATCATAAGTTCCTTTTCCCATAACAACAGTGTCAATTCTTTCTAGGAGTGAATTGTAGCCAGAATCTCCTTCTACTTCTGTTGATTCTAACCATTCTAATGTACCATCATCATTTGCAATATAGCCATCAATTGAAGTACCAATGTATAAAATAATGTTACGCTGTTTTTTCATCAATTAACTGAACCCCCTCGGAACATAAACTTGATATTTCTTCATACTTATAATTTTTTTTGTCAATAACCTTTTTTATCTTAAGTTAGATATAAATTTTGTTTTTTCTTGTTGAACTAAACTGCTACGTTAGTCGAAGAACACAAAATCCGGCTATGTAGCCGGATTTTCAACACTTAAACCCGTTAATTCAATAACATTTTTATGTAAATTATCATTCATCAAGGGAAAATTTAGTTTCGTATAAACATTTCTCATAACTCTCATCATTTGATCGACTAACTCAGATCTTCCGTAGGCTGTATTCTCATTATCCCTTGTATGCTTTCTGCAATTTCACAAGATCAAATTTCTTCATTTTTAGAAATGCTTCCGTTAGGCGCGCAAGTTGCTCTGGTGTGCCCTTGCTCATCATCTCGTCCATCACACTTGGCACAATCTGCCAGGATAAGCCATTCTTATCTTTCAGCCAGCCGCATTGCTCGGCTTCAGGAACTGCAGAGAGCCTTTCCCAGTAGCAATCAATCTCTTCTTGTGTGTCGCAGTACACCATAAATGAGATTGCCTCGTTAAAACTGAATTTGTGCTCGTGCGCGCTATCCATTGCGGTAAACCACTGATTTTCAAGCATGAATTCAGAGAACATGATTGTTCCTTCTTTGTCAGGTTCCATGCCTTTAGGGTAGCGGGCGATAAGTCCCTGCTTTGCGTTCTTAAAGACTGATAAATAAAAATTCATAGCCTCTTCCGCTTTGCCGCATTTATCGCCGACAAACAAAAGTGACGGCACTAATGCAGGCCGCTCTTCACCTTCTGGATTGGTAAGGATTAACTGCCAAGACAAACCAAACTTATCCTGAATCCAACCATACTTCTCACTGAACGGATACTTATCAAGTGGCATTAACGCTGTGCCCCCTTCGGACAATTTGTTCCAAACCTCATTTATTTTTTCTCTCGCGTCTTTTTCTCGCGATGGGTCAAAATTAACTATGAAAGACACCGACGGATTGAACTTGAACAACGGTCCTGCGCTGATTGCCATGAACTTCTGCCCCCAAAGCTCAAAAGAGACTATATCGGAGTCGCCTGATGGTGTGTCGTGGATTGTTGTTACATCCGTAATTTTTGAGTCTGGGAATACGGAAGCATAAAACTCGGCTGCTTCTTTTGCCTCCTTGTCATACCATAAATGCGGAACGATTTTTTGATTTGTTTTTGACATAGTTATTCCTCCTTAATTTTTATTCGACAAGAATATGACCAAAATTACAGTATAAAGAAATTAGTTATCATTCCAATTTATTTTACCATTTTCATTCTGATATGGTATTTGAAGAAGAAACACATTATTTGTTAGAAAAGGTAATTTTTCAAAACATTTTTTCATTTGTTTAAAGTTTGTTATAAACTTTAACAACTACAGTTCCAAATAGTTTATCCCCAAAATAAGCATTTAACTTCCATATTCCACTCTTTGGTAGTGACATACTTGATGGAGTGTGTCGATCTGCCTCCATTATTAGGTCCACCAACATCTTTGCTATCTAACAATATTATTTGTTCTCCTTCATTTTCGTGTGTTGCAACAACTTTTAGTTTACCATTGAACTCCTGGTCTTTTCCCCAAAAATGCCACATATATTTTTGAGTTTATTGGGATAAAATCTTACAATCTCACTATCATCATGAGTATCCCCATAGCTGAAGCTAGGGGTTTCGAAAGAATAGGCTTTAAAGCCGCATTGTCTTTACAAGGGCTACCACAAGTCCCGCTACTACATCAGGCCGAGGCCTTCAGCTTTGCCTTTCTTTTCTTCATGATGATTATTTTTCGTGGGGATTGGAGGAACTGTTTTCTCTCCAGTCCTTCGAA
>NZ_NUOW01000028.1:0-70882 GCF_002584635.1 Bacillus sp. AFS031507 | reverse complement strand
ATCGCAGTTGACCCATCGGTAATACCGCTTGGCAGTAAAGTTTATGTAGAAGGCTATGGTGAAGCAACGGCTGCAGATACTGGCGGGGCTATTAAAGGCAATCGAATTGATGTCTTTATTCCTGCTGAACAAGATGCCATCAATTTTGGGGTAAAACAATTAAAGGTAACCATTTTAAACTAACATACCCGTATGTTAGCCAGAAGATTCAAAGGACCCGAAATATCATTTCGTGGTCCTTTTTCATTTTAGCCATAACGAAGATCAATGATATCCATCCTTCAATATTTGTTATTAAAGTGCTGGTTAATCGTTTGACATGTATGAAGGAGGGCAGCCGCTAGCTTCTCTTCATTGCCATAAAAACGAATGGAGGGGAGCGGAATCGAGATAGCACTTAAATTTCCCATTCGATCAAAAATAACTGCGCCCACTGCACAAATTCCTTGAATATGCTCTTCCCTGGCAAAAGCTACTCCCTCTTTACGAACCACTTCTAATTCCTTTAACAGTTCATACCGACTTGTAATTGTCTGATCATTGAACTGTTGCATGTCCAGCGGTATTAATTTCTCAACCTCTGCTATAGGTAAGGAGGCCAGTATCGCCTTTCCGTTTGCCGTGCAATGTAATGGAAAAGACGCACCAGGTTGTGAAGTTGCTTGCAATGGATGCGGTGCGATTATTTGATCCACAAAAAGCACCTTACTGTTATCTAAAACGGACAGGTCTACCGTTTCATTAACTTGACGTGATAGTTCTATTAAAAATGGCCTGACTTCTTCTCTTAGATCACTCTGGACCGCAGCCGCTAGCAACGCAATCTCTGGCCCAAGACAGAAACCTTCATTAGCGGAAGCTGCTGAAACTAACCTCTCCTGTTCAAGAGCAGTCACAATTCTTTGAACCGTCGATCTGGCCAGACCTACTTCTTTAGCAATTTTCGATAGGCTTAATCCTTTTGGATGGTCTCTAAGAGCCCTTAGTATTTTAGCCGCACGAGTGATCACTTGAATATTGGATGTTTTCGTTTTATCCTGTTTATCGTTGTTCAAAAATATGAACTCCTTCCTCCAATCCATTCCTTCTATTATAACTGAAATTGGTCAAATGGCATCCAGTTTCTACAAAGGTGGTACTAATATCGTGTCACTGTCCATGCAAAAAAACCTATCACATACTGAATCTAATGGCGGATGTGATAGGTTTTTTTAAATTTTTTAATCTAATTGATAATAACTGCAAACCACTTGTCCAACAGCTTTAGCAGCTACTAGGAGTGCATCTTCATCGATATCAAATTTTGGATGATGATTGAAGTAAGGATTTTCTACTCCTTTTGGTGTGCATGCGATGTAAAAGAAGCAGGCAGGGAATTTTTCAGCATAATAAGCAAAGTCTTCGGATGGAGACATAGCCGGAAATTCTTTTACTTCTTTTATATCTTTATCATTTATGCTTCGTAAACTTTCTGCAACCATTGCCGTAAGCTCCGGGTTGTTGTATAAAGGTGGATAATCTGGGGCATAAGTAAGCTCACATGTTACGCCAAATTCTTCTTCAATTCCTCTTACAATCCGTTTAACTTCTTTCTCAATCGTTTCTTTTGTTTCTACAGTCATATAGCGAATATCGCCTTCAAGTTCGACGCTGTCCTTGATTACGTTGAATGTCCCTTTTCCATCAAAGGATCCGATTGTGATCACACCGACATCGAATGGACTTAATCTGCGGCTAACGATGGTTTGAGCAGCTGTAACAAAATGTGCAGCAGCAACAATGGCATCGTTAGCTAAATGAGGAGAGGAACCATGTCCACCTCTTCCTTGAACTTTCAATTTCATGTAAGCTCGTCCATTGAAGGAATACCCCGCATGATATCCTACAGTTCCCGCAGGTCCCATCGGTAACAAATGAATGCCATAAATGGCATCTAAGTCATCAATCAAGCCAGATTCGACAATACTTTTTGCCCCACCTGGCGGAACTTCTTCTGCATGTTGGTGAATGATTTTGATGGTACCTGGGATGGAGTCTTTTAATTGAATTAAGCAATCAGCCAAAACTAACAGGTAAGCCGTATGTCCGTCATGTCCGCACGCATGCATGACACCTTCATTCTTTGACTTAAACGGCACATCCGCTTCTTCTACAATTGGAAGTGCATCAAAGTCAGCACGAAGACCAATGGTTTTTCCAGGTCTTCCACCTTTAATCGTTACGATCATACCATAACCATTTCCAACATTCGTTTGTATATCAACATCTTTCCCTTTATAAAAATCTGCAATATACTGAGCCGTTTTCTCCTCTTTAAAAGAGACCTCAGGATTTTCATGTAAATGGCGGCGGATTTTGATTATTTCTTCATTACGTGATTCTAACATGCTCATTAATTCGCTTTTCATCATTTTCGTCTCCCCTTTTGATGGCAAAGAATGAAAGGAATCTCCATTCTATTCTTTCAATTAGTGACTTTCTGACGGTGTTGGTTTTGGTTTTGGTGTGCGTCTTGACTTTGTCGATGAAGCCTCTGAAGGTTTTCCTGCACTATTAGGAACCATAATCATAATCGAAAGAATAGAAAGTACCCCAAAAATCACGTTTACAATGATCCCAATGGATGCAGCAGTCTCAACACTTCCAGCCGCTGCAACTGAACTATAAACCGTTGCGGAAATGGCAACACCGAATGCTCCGCCTAGTGAGCTTGCCATTTTATAAATCCCAGCTGCTTCACCCACTTTGTTGGATGGGGCATTGGATACGGATGTATCTGTAGACGGCGTCGCATATACCCCAAGTCCAAGACCAAATAAGGCAAACCCAATGAATACGACAACGGTATAAGCAAAATCAGGCAAGAAGGTTAGACCCATAACCGCTACACCAACAGTCGTGATAACAGCGCCCCAAATCATTGGTAATTTCGCACCCACTCTTTGAAGGATTTTCTCTCCGACACGAATCATGCCAAGCACCGCCACTAAGTATCCAATGGATAGCATCCCTGACTGAAATGCAGTGAATCCTCGACCGACTTGAACATACGTATTTGCCACAACGAGCGTTCCGGCTACCGCATTTAACAAAAAGTTTGAGTATGTGGCACCTGCGTATGGTTTATTTTTAAATAAAGAGAAATCAATTAGTGCAATCTTTTTCCTTTTTTCAACTTTGAAGAAGACAATAGCTCCAATAATGGTAATAATGGCAGAGATGATGGAAGTTGGGCTTGTCCAGCCTAAGTCCGCACCAAATGTAATAAAAACGTTTAATGCGATCATGGTGACGATAAAGATAGCTAAACCACTATAATCGAATTTAAACTCACCGGTTCCTTCTGCTTTACTTTCAGGTGTATCTTTAATCAGCCACATGGCGAGAAGGGCAAATACAATAGAGAAGATAAAGATCCATCTCCATCCCATATAAGTTGCAATGGCACCACCTGCAAACGAACATACCCCTGAACCGCCCCAAGATCCAATGGACCAGTAACTAAGGGCACGTTGTCTGTCTTTTCCATCAAAGTAAGCTTTCATTAAGGCAATCGTTGATGGCATAATACAAGCTGCGGAAAGTCCTTGAATGATACGTCCGATAATTAACAATGTCGCTCCTTGCGCTAATACTAGGCAAAGGGAACCGACAACGCTTAAAATTAACCCGAGATAGGTAATTTTTTTGCGGCCAATTTTATCTGCGAGCCCACCAGCCGCTACGATAAACATTCCAGAAAATAAGGCTGTTAAGCTGATGGCTATATTCAATGTTCCGGATGTAATCCCCAAATCTTCTTGAACGGCCGGGACCACATTGACCATTGCTTGTGCAAAAAGCCAAAATGTGATAACGCCGAACACAATCCCTGTGATCATCTTATCTGTACCTTTATAATTTGTCTCCATGGTTAAACCCCCTACACTTTTATTAAGTTTGTATTCTCCTAATGAATGAACCTTAAAGCACTTAATAACTAACAGGAACACATGGTTGTGTTTCTATACCTTGATTATAAAAATTTAAGCGTATTTAAGTGAGTCAATTTTTATGTAAATCAACATAACAAAGTGTAAAATAATTAACCTGCAGTTTTATGAGGTAAAAATAATAGGGTCGATTTTTGCCATTCCCAACAAGGAAAGGGTCCACACCCGCCATCCTATATACATTTCAAGTGTATAAGGCCGCGGGGTTAGACCCTTTTAGGTTGTCCTCATTTCGATATTTATGTATCAATCTTATCGATAGGTTTTTCGAATATCGAAAAAGTGAACAGCATTGCTTGTTAAATAGGAATAAAATGACCAATCATCTTCAATGGATTCATCGAAGATTTCTAAGGAAGGCCTGCTGGAATTAATAATATAATCAATAATTTCAGCATCCATACCATGCTTACTGTTCAAGTTCCACCATTTTGTATACAAAGCTCCATGATCTTTATCAAATACATGCTTGCGTATTTGATATTCCCCTTTAGGCATTCCAGTAATTGTTACGTGAATTTCTTTATTGAGTTTTTGAAGAAAGGTCTCTTCAACGGAGAAATACGGATTGATGATATTACAATTCATCAGAATCAATTGATATCCCCGCTCATTCTTTGTCATTACGTAATCCTGACCATGTGCAACAATCTCGCCATGTAGGCGTTTTAAAAACATCAATGCAAAATACGCTGGGCGTTTTCCGTTTAGATAATGGAATAATTCAACGCCATCCATTCGATATCGCTTATCTTTTCCTGCATCTTCATGTACGATGGTATTAATCCAGAGAGCAACTGTTTTCACGTCACTGGCTATATCTAAGACATTTTTCAAGACCAATGCTCCTCGAAAAAAAGTGCCGTTCGTATACCTAGTATTTCCAGACAACGTGTTCCATGATACGAGATGAAGCGGTTTTTCCATATTGTTCCTTTTTAAATAATACTTCATCTTATCGGTTTTTTCTTTAATATAATCCTTTGCTAAATCGAACTTGGTATCCGCCATTTCTTTAAAATCAATGACCTCATTTTGGTTAGCGTTATAACCGATAAAATCAATAGACACGCCATAATCTAGCTGCCATGCATGATTATCACTTGTCTTTTCTTTACGGAAAGAAAAAGGCATATACACTCCTACCTGAATGGATGGGATAATTGTTTTCAATACTTCGTGAAGTTTTATATACACCCTCTGAAGTTCTTTTGCTTCGACTCCAGTATAGTACGGCTCATAAAACATCACATGCCATTGCTTAATAAACAATTCTCCGTACAGTTGCAAACAATGTCTGATGAATTGACTGAGTTTTGTAAAATATCCCTCTTCATTTCTCGAAATATCCATATAATCGGCCCGTACAAACAAAGATAAATCATGCTTTTTCATGAATTCCAAAGCACTATCAATATTAAAATACGGAGATGTTGTCGGAATCTCTTCATCTGTCTCCACCTCAGGAGGAATGGCTGTATTGCTAAAAAGATGACGAACTCCGATATACCTTAATTGCAAATCCTTTTTCACATCTAGTACTTGAGATCGGACATCTTCTTTTAATAATTCAATAATTTCTCCAATATTAAGAATGTGATTAGGACAATTTAATTTCATTGCCACAGGTTTGGACAAGTTTACCGGCAACTTTTCATATCTTGTCTCTGAATGGGTATAGGGTTTTTGTTCATCTAAAATCATGCTGCTTAATTTTGCTACAATTTCTGGTGATTGGACAAGATTTGAAGCATCTTCTTTGCTATAGCTTTGAACGGAATCTTCTTTTTGTACAGGATGGCTCTCTCGATATACATGAGGGGTCATTCCGTACACTTCTTTAAAAAAAGTTGATAAAGACTTTGTATTTGGGAAGCCATTATTCATGGCGATTTGCGAAATGGAGTCAGACGTATAAAGCAAATCTTTCATACTATGCTTAAGCCTGATATTCATTAAAAAACGACTAAACCCCATCCCCATTTTCTGTTTAAAATAGCGGGATAGATAGCCTGTTGAAAGAAAAAATTTCTTAGCAATCTCCTCTAATGTAATCATCTGGTCATAGTTTTCTTCCATATAGTCAATGATTTGCGATAAACGCAGATCCCCGGTATCCATTTTCTCAAGAACACTGCCTTCTTCTTTAAAACTACGAATCAGGATAAGTAACATTTGACAGATATAGCTTTTCACCTCAATTCGATAGCTTTCATCTTGTCTATAATAACTAATCATCACATTTGCAAGTAGCTTGCGAATTGAAAAAATCATATCTTCTCTTCCCAGATCAATTTCTCTAGAATAGCAGTCAAATCGCCGATTTCGATAGTCCCCGTAATGATGGTCCATGAAGGCATCCGAAATGGTTAGTATCATTACCCTATTATTTTCACTCCCCTGGACCTGGTAAAGCTGATTACGATTAATGACAAGCAAATCATTTTCTACCATATGATAAAAGCGACTAGATGTTTCTATTAATAATTTACCACTAATTACCAGAATAAATTGAATCCCTTTATTTACTCTAGGAACTAGTAACTCAATATGTTGAAATAATATTTGAAAATCTGACAATGGATCCAACCCACTCACCCCTAACAAATGTGAACTGTCTTAACGGACACTCCAATCGGCGAGTTTTCATTTATACAACCAGCTTGATTAATTCATCTTTTGCCCGGACTTTCCCATCTATTGCTGGGACAACATCAACATATTGATTGGTATTAGTGATGACTATAGGAGTTTTTACATCAAAGCCTGCAGCTTTAATTTTTTCAATGTCAAATTGAATTAGCAAGTCGCCCTTTCTCACTTTATCCCATTGTTTTACTTGAGAAGTGAAAAATTGACCTTTTAAATTAATAGTATCAACCCCAATACAAATTAAGATTTCAGCCCCATCTTCTGATGTAATCCCAATGGCATGCTCGGTTGGAAATAGAGTGGTAACCGTTCCATCAACGGGTGAGATCACTTCGCCGTTTGTTGGTTCAATCGCAATTCCTTTACCTACCGTCTCAGTTGAAAAAAGCGGATCGCTAATTTCACTTAATGGAACAATTTCCCCGCTTAATGGACTTAAAATGGTTTCTCTCTTTACATTCGCTAGTCCAAATTCTTTCACCGTTTTGGCAGGGACTGCGTCGCTTTTCCCTTCATATCCAAATACAAGTGTCAGAACCAATGCGATAACTAATGCCGTTAAAGTACCCATTAAATATATTCCGATTGGTGTAAATACAGGAATCGACAAGAAACTTGGAAGAGCAAATGCCGTCCCTTTTACTTCAAGTGCCCCATTAATCGCTCCGCCAATTGCTCCGGCTACTGCAACAAAAAGCATCGTTCGTTTGTAACGTACTAGGATACCGTATGTAAGGATTTCTGTTGTACCTGCCAAGGCACTAGGGATAAGCCCTGATGCAGCTAGCGTTTTCAAATTTTTATCTCTCGTTTTAAAGAACACCCCAAGACCCATCCCGATTTGAGCGAAAGGAGCAGCTGATATCATCGCGCTAAGCGGATCACCGCCAGTCGCAAGATTTGCAATAAATATTGGAATTATGGCCCAGTGGAGGCCTAATATAGTCAGGAATGACCATGCAGCTCCCATCACCGCTCCAGTTAACATTCCACTTTTTGAACTTAAAAATTTGATAACCACTGCTAAGGCCCCGCCCACATATGTACCAAAAGGACCAAATACGAGTACGGTTAAAGGAACAATCACCATTAATGAGATAAGTGGATTTAGAAACATTTGTAAGTCTTTATAAATTACTTTTTTCAAAAACTTATCTAATACGGAATATATGGAAACAGCCATTAATATTGGAAAAACGGTTGAAGAATAATTTGCTAATATAACAGGAATCCCTAAGAAATCTACGTTTTGAGCATTTGCTTCAACTAAACTCGTATAATGCGGTTCCAAAAGTGCTGCACCGATCGCACCACCAACATAGCCGTTGGCTCCCAGTTTTAAGGCTAATGTAATCCCTAGAAAAACTGGGAAGAAATAAAAAACAGCATGTCCAGCTGCAGAAAGAATGGCATAGGTTCCGCTTTTAGCAGATAACCATCCTAAGGTCGATAAAATGGATAATAAGGCTGAAATTAATCCGGATCCAGCAAGTACCCCTAAAATAGGCGCGAAACTTCCACTGATTGCTCCTAAAATTTTATTCATGACCGTTTCTTTTTTTTCTATAGAAGCATCATTCGTATTAATCGCATTCATTTTTTTGATCTCCTTGTTTGAAATTTCACCTTAGATAAAACTATTTTTTATAAGCAGAAACCTTATCTTATGATTTCCGAAAAGGTAGAATTCAAACGAAGATAACCCTTTTTTAAAAATTTTTTAAACTATATAAAAAAGCCTCTCATTACCAAACGAGAGGCTCAAATTTTAGCAGTTATTTATGGTAAGGTTCACCGCACATGTCTAAGTGGCGGTTTTTCTTATCATTCCTATATGTTTCACGTGGAACAGGCAAACGGAAATGTAATTGATCAATCACTCATTGCTATGTTTAGGCATAAAAATCATGGACTTAAATAGATCCCCATCAATTTGAATTACAAATTTCCCCTTTTGTGCATCAATCAGGCTTTTTGCAATGGATAGTCCCAGCCCGCTGCCTTGACTGGATCTAGATTCATCGCCTCTTTTAAAACGCTCCATTAATTCATCTGCTGAAATATTTAACTCATAAGACGAAATGTTCTTAAAGGTAAGCAAGGCTTCGTTACCTAAATCTTCAATATCAATATAGACCCTTGACCCTTTAAGAGCATATTTAAAAATATTGGATAATACGTTCTCAATCGATCTCCATAATAATTTTCCATCAGCTGCAATATAGACCTTTTTTACAGGTTGATTGAACTTAAATTCTAATTCCAGCTCGTTAATCTTTTCACTTACTTCTCCCAGCCCCTGGATGATTAACGAACCAATATCGATTCGCTCCAACTGTACCGGAATGGTTCCGCTGGAGGCCTTTGCTGCTTCAAATAAATCATCTGTCAGGATTTTTAGTCTTTTAGATTTTTGATCCAGTACTTCCATATATTCTTCTATCTTTGATGGGTTCCTTTCTTTCTTCAATAGATCCACATAAGTGATAATGGATGTTAAAGGTGTACGTATGTCATGGGATACATTGGTGATGAGCTCCGATTTTAACCGCTCACTTTTCAGCTCGCTGTCCACAGCTTTTTTCAACCCATCTGTGATGCTATTAATATCAGCAGCAAGACTGGCAAACTCCCCCTTTTCACCAGCATCAATGCTGTGAGTAATATCTCCATCTTTTATTCTTTTTACCCCATCTCTAATAGCAATAAATGACTGGACTTTCTTTAAGGTAAACCAGGCAGCAATCCCTATGGTGACCGGGAACATAAAGAACGTTAAAGCAATCAATAGTGGATACCCAATTACAATGAGCACTGTCTTTACTCCGACACTTCCGCTATCATAAACATTTCTTACAAATTGAACCAGCCTAAAAATAATTTGATAGATTAAAGTATGCTTGAAGAACGTTCTATTCTTCATATGCCTCACTAGTGAGAATACGAACGAAAACACGGCTACAGAAATTGGGATTGTGATTAAAACTGCCCATTTGGAGACGTTTTGAATGCCCATCTCGGCAAGAATGGCAGCCCATAGCATCAATAGCATTAAACATAACACGAGGTTTAAATCAACATATAATTTATCGACTGGATGCAGGTGAAGTTCCTCATCCTTAAAAAACTTTCTACCGCTCACAAGCATCAGATAGAAAAAGAATATAATAAATCCTGCTAAGAATCCTAGAAAATGATAAAAGGCTTTTGTAGCATTTACTTTATTTTCATTCCACGTATTTATTTTCGAATTTAAAAAATCCTTCGTAAAAGCAATATAAATCATATGGTTTTCTGGGCCCAAGTCATCTATTTGCACTGAAACCCAATCCAAGTATTTATTCGCTTCTACTTTTTTTGGATAGACCTCTGTTTTATATCCATCAAACATCATATAAGATGGATAGCTTTTAAATTTTCCCTTTCATTCATCGTGCTGTTCGTAAATACATTTATGCCATCGCTTGCATAAAATAATGGATCTTTAACCCCTTTTATACTTTGCAACAGTAAATGGAATTCTCCTAAATCCCTCTTTATCAGCTTATCCTTTACCTGGGCTATTTTTTTAGCATTCTCCACTTTAAACTTTTCGTAGTTCTCCGCTTCGTTAAGATTTGGATTATAATTTTTTGAATCCAACTGATAATCAGAAAATAAGTCCTGCACTTCGATTCTTAATTCTTCCTTACTAATAGTCCCGCCCTTTAAAATATGTTCTTCAGTTTTATATTCTCCCACCAGCCTCGTGAGGTCACTTACAAGCATTTCACTTTCCATTATATATGACTTACTTAGAAAGTAATTGTCCTCAAAAACGATTCCAATATCCCCATCATTCGCCACAACTAAATCGCCAATTGCCTTTACGGCACCTACAAACAAAGCAATCATGATGATAAAAACAATTAGTTTTGTTGTAATAGAATGACTAAATTTTTTCAACCTTATATCCAACTCCCCACACCACCTTTAAATATTTAGGTTCTTTCGGATTGATTTCTATTTTCTCTCTAATTTTTCTTATATGAACAGTTACTGTATTTTCCGGACTAAAGGATGGTTCATTCCATACCTTTTCATAAATCTCTTCGATGGAGAACACTCTTCCGGCGTTAGCAATCAGAAGTTTTAAGATCTTATATTGCACGGGTGTAAGATGGACCGCCTCTCCATCAACAGAGATGTTTTTGCTTTCATCATCAATCACGAGCCCTCCCGACCGATATACATGGCTCTTGGTTTCAAGACTTCCTAATGTTGTATATCTTCTCAGCTGTGATTTAACTCTTGCGATCAGCTCCAAGGGATTAAAAGGCTTGGTTATGTAGTCATCTGCTCCTATATTTAATCCTAAAATTTTGTCGTAATCCTCAGATTTTGCTGAAAGCATAATCAATGGTATATTATTCTCTTCTCTAATTTTCATAGTCGCTCTTATTCCATCCATTTTAGGCATCATAATATCCATGATAATTAGATGAATCTCCTGATCACCTATAAGTTCAATCGCCTCTAGTCCGTTGGCAGCTTTGAAAATTGAAAAGCCTTCGTTTTCCAGGTAAATTCCGATTGCATCCACAATTGCCTGATCATCATCGCAAACCAATATGTTCATGTAAGCCACTCCTCTAAATTTATTGGAAATCCCAACTCCCCTTTATTATTTATTTTCATGTACTTTACATCTTTCGGCAAACATAAACAAAAGCTGGCGGGAACCGAATGCTGATGAAGTTAATAGTAACGGATATATCATACGAATTTATGGATAGATTTCTTAAGAATTTCTTAACGTTTTTTAATAGGGGCGATGCTCAGTGAAATAAGGGCGCTGAAAAACAAAAAAAAGCAGCCCTAAAGACTACTTTATCAGAAAAACTTTTATTTATATTTTCCTTAGTTACTTTTGAACAGGATTGGGACCAGGATCCAGTATAAATCATCAGGGATTTCCTCTAACTACTATTAAACATCCTTTTACGACTATCTTTTCTCCACATTTTCCTTCTACTCTTATTTTATTCTCCGCTTGTTTGATAGTCAGTGTTACTAGATCTCCCACATAAACAGGGGAGATAAAGGTAAATTCATACTGATTCAACAACACTTGAGGAATGAGAGATTCATTCGAAAGTACACTTAACACTTTGGCCACTGTTAACATTCCATGGGCAATTTTATTAGTGAATCCTTGTTGTTTCGCCGCCTCCATATCTAAATGAATTGGATTGTAATCACCGGAAATGACAGCATATTGTTCAACGTCCTTTTCGGTAATTTGAAAGGTAATCATATTCATGACAAACCACCCAAAATCAAATCAGATATTCCTTCAAAACAAAGTTTTCCATCCCTATTATATAAATATAGCGTTTGTTTAATAAAAGTAAGGTTTTGACGTTGAAATTGATCTGTAACTTCAACTATCGCTCTATAGACCTCATCAATATACATTCTCTGATGCTGAATACATTTCTGTTTTCGATGAATAATAGGATGTTGCAGCTCCCATGGGGGGGCAATCCATTTATAAGCCATCATTGGCATTGTTGGATGAAGAGGAATCGTTTCGAAACCATAGTCTTTTGCCCTCTCCGAACTCTGATAGATAGGATTTAGATCACCAATCAATTGGACAATTTGTTGCACATCTTCTTTATTAAAAATAATCTCATGTTCCTTAGTTTTCATGTTACCACCTCGAATAGGACCGCTACTCCGACTCCTCCACCACTCCCAATCGCGGCTAGTACATATTTAATATCCTTTCGTCTTTGTACTTCGTAGAAAAGCCTCGTGATCATGATACTTCCCGAAGCCCCATAAGGATGTCCTATCGTTAAAGCACCTCCGCCCACATTTAACTTGTCATAAGAAATAGAAAGTTCTTTTGTACAGGCAACAATCTTAGAGGAGAAAGCTTCGTTTATTTCAATTAGGTCAATATCCTCAATGGATAACTGGTTTCTTTTTATTAAGTCTTGAATAGCCGGAATAGGGGCTTCTCCTGGATAATTCGGAAGTACACCTGAGACTTCACTATCCAAAAATCGTAAAATAGGCTGGAATCCATTATTTAATGCCATGTTTTCTTCCATGACAAGTACAGCTGAAGCCCCGTCATGTATCCCACAACTGTTCGCTGCAGTAACCGTACCGTTCTTTTTAAATATTGGCTTCATCCTATTTAAAAGTACTTCCATCTTTCTTTTCCTAAAAAATTCTTCATCTTGGTGGAGATCTCCAATTTGAATGATCTCTTGATTAAAATATCCTTTTTCGTAAGCTTCCCAGCTACGTTTATAACTTAAAAGCGCATATTCATCCTGCATTTCCTTTGAAATAGCATATTTTTCAGCCACATATTCTGCTGCAACGCCCATATCTGGATCGCCAATTTTTTCAGGAGAAAATCTTGCTCTAGATGGAAACGGAGAGGTACTCGTACTTTCTACACCACCAGCGATATAACAACAGCCAGCTCCGCCTTGGACAAAATAACATGCCATTCGAATCGCCTCTAACCCTGCACTACATTGACGGTCAATTGTGATTCCCGGTACAGAAAGAGGAAGTCCTGCTTCTAATGCAGCAACTCGAGCTACGTTTCCACCTGGTCCAACTACATTTCCCAAAATGATGTCTTCTATCTTTTCCTCCAATCCATTCGCTAAATGTTGGAGGATAGGAGCTGCAAGCTCATGTGGCTGAATATCTCGTAAGATTCCACCCATTTTTCCAATTGGTGTTCGTTTCGCTTCGACAATTACCGCTCTTTTAATCATTGACCACCTTTTTTTCCATTTGTTTTATTAGCTCAGCACGAGCTATCTTGCCACTCGTTGTATATGGCATTTCAGATAGAAAAAACCACTTACGTGGAATTTTGTAAGAAGATAAATGTGTCTTACAAAATCTTTTTAACTCTAATTGGCTACCCTTTCCTTTCACTACCGCAGCAACAACCTGACCCCAATACGAATCTGATAGGCCTATTACAGCAACTTCTTCGACATCTGGATGTAAGGAAATCACTTTTTCTATTTCTTCAGGAAAAATATTTATTCCTCCATATAAAATCATATTTTGTTCACGACCTACAATATATAAAAAGCCATCCTCGTCAAAATACCCCATATCATGGACTGTGGCCCAGCCCCCTTCATCTTGAATAGAATGAATAGACCTTCCAGCATGATCCAAGTACCCATTTATCATCAATTTACTTCTTACATATATTTTTCCGGTCTCATTTGGCTTTGCTAATTCCTGATCTGGACGCCGTATTTGTACCTCTACACCATAACAAGGCTTTCCGACAGTTGTAGCCTTCTGAATACCTTCTCTATCGGGAAGTACAGTAATGAAACTCAATTCGCTAGCCCCATAAAACTCGTACATAGTCATGTTAGGAAACATATTACGGATTTCTAATTTCGATCTATCCGACCATTTTGCACCAGATGAAATAATTTTTATAGACTTATCGACTTGGATTCCTTCTTTCAAGAATGCTTCTACCATTGTCGGAACTACATATATCGTTGTAATTGGAAAGGAATGTACCCATGATAGTCCTTTATTAGGAGAGAACTTTTCTAAAAGAAAGACGGTTCCACCTAAATACAAAGTGCTAATGGCTCCATACAGAAAATGAGAATGGGTTAAGGCTCCAGAAATAAGAACATGATCGGATTCTTCTAACCCGAAATCAAAACGATTGCAATCAAAGCTAGCCACCCACGAATCTTGCGAGCGAACAAATGCTTTTGGTTTTCCGGTTGTACCAGATGTAAATCCAATGTAAAAAGGCAGATTTCCTTCCGTTTTCAATACAGTTGTAGGATCGAACTGAGAGATTTCCTGTAAACTATCATCCAAAATCATTACATTAGGAATACTTTGTTCGATTTGAGAGTAAATTTCTCTAGTTGTGACAATGATAGAAGGATGTGAAAGTATCACCCTTTTTTCCAATTCGGTTATCTTCCATTTCAAATCATATGGAACAGCAATCCAATCTGCCTTGGAGGCTCCTGCAAAGAGCTGTAGGAAAGGGATACCGTTCGGCAAAAGGATTCCTATTGTTTTATTTTCTGAATGAAGAGAATGAAGCCAGTTCGCTGTTTGATTGATTAATTCATACCATTCTTGATAACTGATTTGTTGATGATTCGTATGGATTGCGATTTTGTCTGGGGATAATTTTGCGAAAGTCTTGTATGATTCTGTAATATTTCCCATGATATATCTCCTCTATAAAAAAGAGACACATTCTGGTGCCTCTTAAGATTTAGATATTTTTAGATAAGTTATTGGAATAACTTGTTGCTAATGCGCGTGAAAAAACTGGGTGTTTTCTTAGTCTGTAAACTAAAATAGAAGCTAGTATGGCTTTTAAGACATCCCCTGGGATATAAATTAAACTTAACTGAACAGCTTTTAAAAGAGGAATGCCCATCATAAATGCTTGGATAGGAATTCCAATTAAATAGATTAATAGAATTCCAACCGTCAGATTAATAAATAAAATATGTTGTATTTTTAAAGTTTGAAAACGTGATAGTAGATAACCAATACAGAAAGCCGTAATAGGCCATGAAATTATATAACCAACACTTGGTCCGACAAATACACTTAGTCCACCTCTTCCTCCAGATAGAAGAGGCATTCCAGCAGCGAGAAGTAATAAAAAGATCGTTTGGCTCATCGCCCCTAATCTTGCTCCCAATACCCCTCCCGCAAGAAGGACACCTAGAGTTTGTAATGTAATGGGAACTGGTGTAAAAGAAAGCATAATAGGCGGAACTACTCCTAGAGCACCCATGACAGCGGCAAACACTGCTACAAAGGTAATTTCTTTAATTTTCATTCTTATCTCTCCTAATAATCAATATGTACTATTTACAACTATGATAATAATGATTCTCAAATTAAATGTCAACCTAGTTTTAAATCTGGTTAACATTTAAAACGTTATTATTCAAAATAGTATGGATTTGTTATTGATAGTAATTTTACAAGGAAGGTAATTCAGTATTCATGCAAAAAATCATACAAGATAACATACAAACTTATAGTGATTCACTAATTAGTTTTCTTCTAATCTCTAAGTTTTTTCTTGAAATTACAGTATAGCGAGACTTTTGAATGTGCTGCTTACGTTGAATAAAGCATAAAAAAATGGCTTGGTAAGCATACCAAGCCATGAGTTCATCCTATTGGTAAACCTCACTTACTTATCAGGTTGTAACGTCTGAGTTACTTCCATAAAATACATTTGTTAATTGCCAAAAAAAATCGATAGAATTTTCCGGTTTCTTTATTATTAGAAATAAACCTCATTTACCTATGATGCGGTTCTCCGTATCGATCTAAATAATTAAGAAGTTCGCCACTTTTTTGAAATCTCTTCAATATGATGAGGTGCTGTTCTGCAGCATCCTCCTATTAGTCGTGCCCCTGCAAGGTACCATTCTTCAGATTTAAAGTCGAGCCCATTACATAATTCTTGACCATGCCATGTTTTAGTTTCTGGATTATAGGTTTCACCAGAGTTCGGATAAACAATAATCGTTTTTTGGGTGTTTGTTCGCAACTCGTTGATAGCTTCCGTCACGATTGTCACTGGTGCACAATTGAGACCAATGGCAACAATTTGTTCGTTGTCATCAAACACTCTCGCACACTCTGCCAGCGGCGTACTGTCACTTATCGCTTTCTCATTTTTCAAAGAAAAGGATAGCCAGGCATATGTATCTGGAAATTCCTTCAACAATGAAGCTAATACCTTCGCTTCCTGCAGGGAAGGAATCGTTTCAAATGCTAATAGATCAGCACCTGCTTCAATCAACGCTGACATTCTTGTGCGATGAAAGTCTATTAATGTTTCATCTGTAACACCGTAGTTTCCCACATACTCTGAACCATCGGCTAGGTAAGCCCCATAAGGTCCAACGGATGCGGCAACCAATGGCTTAGGTCTATTGGGTTGTGAATTTTCCTGCCAAAAATCATCTCTTGCTTTTCTCGCAAGTAACACCGTTTTCTTAATTAGTTCTAAAGCTTCTTTCTCTTGGATACCACGCTTGGAAAAGCCGTCAATGGTTGCTTGATAGCTTGACGTTATGGCACAGTCCGCTCCAGCACGGAAATAGTCAGAATGAACCTCATAAATCAATTCTGGATTTTCTAGTAATACGCGTGCAGACCAGAGGGGATCGTCCAAATTACACCCATGCGACTCAAGCTCTGTGGCTAACGCTCCGTCCAGTAGCATAATGGAATGTTCGGATAAAATAGCCTTAATAGGGTTGTTTTTGTTGGACATAACCTACTCCTCTTTTCTTTAAACTTTGGGTTAAATAATAACTTGCATAGCAAAACAATATAAATGGAATGCCACAATATAAGGCAATTCGTTGTGTAGGGTCAAATGCGATTCCAATACATGAAGCAAGACAAAGGATAAAGGAAGCGATAGGTATCAAAGGATAGAATGGTGTACGATAAACCAAGTCCTTTACGGAATTTCCATCTTTAATATATTGTCTGCGAAATAAAAACTGTGAAGCACTAATACTCATCCAAACTACCACCACAGCTAGGCCCGAAATAGATACAAGTACGATATACACTGTATCTGGTGCAATAATACTTGAGAACAAAGCTAAACCACCGCCAAACATGCTAAAAATGACTGCATATATTGGAACACCTTGTTTTGTTAATTTTGTAAAAATGGGTGATATCGTATTCTTATCTGCTAGTGACCAAAGCATTCTTGAAGAGGCATAAAGACCTGAGTTTGCAGCAGATAGAATGGCTGTTAATATGACAAAGTTCATAATATCCGCTGCATATGGTACGCCAATTTGTTCAAGAACGGCAACAAAGGGGCTCTCTAATACTCCTGCATCTGAAGTAGGCAATAATGCAGATAATACAACAATCGTTCCTACAAAAAAGATAATCAATCTCCACAATGTTGTACGAATGGCCTTTGGTATCGTTTTTTCCGGATTTGCTGTTTCCCCCGCTGCAATTCCTATTAATTCCGTTCCTGAAAAGGCAAAGTTAACCGCAAGCATTGTCATGACAATCGCAAAAGCACCATTAGGAAATAAACCTGCACTTGTAAAATTAGAGAAGTACGGTGCCGATTGGGAATGAGTCATCGGAACAAAACCTACCATTGCCGCTGCTCCTACAACAATAAACAGAACAATCGCTATTACCTTTATAGACGCAAACCAGAATTCAGATTCAGCAAAAAACTTAACCGTCAGTATATTTAAGACAAAAACCAAAATAGCAAACAGCAAACTCCAAATCCAGACATTAATGGATGGAAACCATCGCTGCATTAATAATCCTGCAGCCGTAAATTCAGAACCTAAAGCAACAGTCCAGGTTAGCCAGTACAACCAAGCAACTGTATACCCAGTCCCTGGTCCAATATATTTAGTCGCATAACTGTGAAAGGCACCAGTTTCAGGCATATGTACGGAAAGCTCTCCTAAACATAGCATGACGAGATAAACCACTAGTGCACCAATCAGATAGGAGAGAATGGTCCCAAACGGGCCAGCTTGTTGGATTGTGTAACCCGAACTTAAGAATAATCCTGTTCCAATCACCCCGCCGAGCGATAGCATAACTAAATGCCGTGTTTGCATTTTTCTTTGAAATTTTTGCTGGCTTTTCTTCTCCATCATAGTCTCCTTTTTCCTACATCCAGAAAAACAAAAAACGCACTCAGATAAATGAGTACGTTACTGACAAATAATAACGTGGCTCTTATCTATCAAGGCATCACACCCGATGGAATTAGCACAGTGTCTTATTAGACCTGCTGCTGAGGTTTCATAGGGCCAGTCCCTCCACCTCTCTGGATAAGAAATATTTTTTTAAACTTTATCAATCTATTAAATAATTGTCAATATATTTCTGAGTTTTTTAAATTTTAAAACCTTATAAGCAAAAATATTATAATTATGCTTATCTAATATAAATTCAAGTAAAAATTTCGCCGTTACTTATGATACGGTTCACCGTATGTATCTAAATGAGAACAATTTACGATTAAATTCCTCCACCCTGGCACACAGAAAATTTTTACTATACAATTTAATTAAGGAAAAGTAAAAAGTGTGGTGATTACCTTGTTTAAGTTATTGTTAATAGAAGATGATAAAACATTGTTTAATGAAATCAAAGAAAGGTTGGCTGGGTGGTCTTACGATGTTTACGGTATTGATGATTTTAGTAAAGTAATTCAAGAATTTACAATTATCAAACCTGAATTAGTCATTATTGATATTCAATTACCAAAATTTGATGGTTTCCATTGGTGTCGAATGATTCGATCCAATTCGAACGTTCCTATTCTATTTTTATCTTCACGTGATCATCCTACCGATATGGTTATGTCTATGCAACTGGGAGCGGACGACTTTATTCAAAAGCCCTTCCATTTTGATGTTCTCATTGCAAAAATACAGGCTATTCTTCGCCGAGTATATAATTACAATAATAAACCAATCTTACTTAAAACATGGTATGGTGCAACAGTCGATTATGAGAAAAATACTGTCACAAATGACTCAGGTTCGGTAGAGCTAACAAAGAACGAAATTTTTATCTTAAAACTGCTTATTGAACAAAGAAATAAGATCGTTAGTCGAGAAGAGTTGATAAAAAGCTTATGGGATGATGAGCGCTTTGTGAGTGATAATACCTTAACTGTCAATGTTAATCGTTTACGAAAAAAACTGGATGAGCTTGGTTTAGGACAATTTATTGAAACAAAAGTTGGTCAAGGTTATATCGCTAAAGAAGAGGCTGGTTTTAGATGATTCAAAAATATTTAATTGAAAGGCGCAGCTGGATTATTCTCTTTTTATTTCTACAATTTCTAATCATCGTTGTCTCTTATTTTGATCCAACAATACCGTTAATGTCTATCGTCTATATTGTTTTTATATCAATGATTATTTTCATCATCTTTTTAATCATCCGCTACAATAAGGAAACAAACTTTTACAAAAGTGTAGAGACTTGGGAAAATAATCTTGATTTAACGAGTATCTCAAATGCAGAGAGTCCTTTTGAAGTAATTATCGAGAATAGTGTTACGAACCAGACTGAATGGTTGAAACAGATTGCTTCCCATAATTTGATGTCCTTAGAGCAGGAGAAAGATGAATTATTATCTTGGATTCATGAAGTAAAAACACCGTTAACAGCTATGAGATTAATGATTGATCGACTAGACAATGGAACAATGAAATCGAATTTAATTTATGAATGGTTAAGAATTCATCTACTACTTGACCAGCAGCTTCATCAGAAACGTATACCATTTATAGAAAATGATTTATATATAGAGGTTACAGATATAAAAGTCTTAATAACTAAGGAAATTAAAGATTTACAATCTTGGTGTATTCAAAAAGGAATTGGCTTTGATTTACATACCGAGGTTAAAGAAGTCCTTAGCGATGCCAAATGGCTAGCGTTTATCATCAGACAACTTTTAACAAACTCCATAAAATATAGCGAGGCATCCGATATCATCATTAAAACTTACCCAAAAAATGAACAAACCATCCTTGAGGTAGAGGACTTTGGACGCGGCATTGACCCAAAGGATCTGCCGCGCATATTTGATAAGGGCTTTACATCAACTGCAAAACATCAAGATAATGCGGCAACAGGCATGGGATTATATTTAGCAAAAAAAGCAGCAAAGCCATTATTAATCAAGATAGACGTACATTCAAAACTAGGAGTTGGAACCACTTTTACTTTAATCTTTCCGAAAAGAAATCAATTCCTTCATATTTCAGGCATGTGACAAAATTGTCACATGCTTTTATTTTTTGTATCGTCAATCGAAGGAAATGAAGTACAAAGCCTTTTATAATAAAACTATCAAATCAAGGGGTGTGTGGAAATGAACATTTTAGAAGCAACAAAAATTCATAAAAGCTATGGGAATAAATTTAACAAACAAGAAGTACTGAAGGGTCTAGATGTTAGCATTAAAAAAGGGGAATTTGTGAGTATCATGGGTGCCTCGGGTTCAGGGAAAACAACCTTACTTAATATTCTTTCCTCAATTGATAAAGTTAGTAGCGGGACAATTTATATCGAAGGAAAAGAAATGACAGCTATGAAAGAAAAGCAATTAGCAGAATTCCGAAAAAATCATTTAGGTTTTATTTTTCAAGAATATAACTTATTAGATACCCTAACAGTCAAAGAAAATATTCTATTACCATTATCGATTACAAAAACGTCCAAGAGAGAAGCAGATGAGAAATTTAATACATTGGCTAAAGAGCTCGGCATTAATGATCTAAAAGATAAATATCCAAATGAAGTTTCCGGTGGTCAAAAACAACGTACATCTGCAGCTCGAGCCTTTATTCATGAACCAAGCATTATTTTCGCTGACGAACCAACTGGGGCACTTGATTCAAAATCAGCTTCCGATTTGTTAAACAAACTAAGCGATTTAAATCAAAAACGAAATGCCACTATACTAATGGTCACTCATGATGCAGTCGCAGCCAGCTATTGCAACCGGGTCATATTTATTAAGGATGGTCAAATTTATACTCAATTAACGAAGGGTGAAGAATCGAGACAGGATTTCTTTCATGACATCATGAAAACACAAGGTGTATTGGGCGGGGTGCAAAATGAGCATTAATCATCTCATCCTACAAAATTTGAAAAAGAATGTAAAAAATTATTATCTCTATGTTTTTGCCCTAGTTTTTACAGTGGCACTGTATTTTGCCTTTGTCACACTGCAATTTGATCCTGCAATGAATGCAACAAAAGGTTCAATTAAAGGGGCAGCTGCAATCAAGACAGCATCCGTCTTACTCGTTGCGATTGTCTCCATTTTTCTTTTATACGCCAATAACATTTTTATTAAACGACGCAGTAAAGAAATTGGTTTATTTCAGTTAATAGGAATGACAAAAAGCAGAATCTTTCGCATTCTTACACTTGAAAATTTTATTCTATATTTCGGTTCCTTATTTATTGGAATCTTTATCGGGTTTTCGATTTCAAAATTAATCATGATGATCTTATTTAAAATTACCGGTGTTGAGGACGTCGCCACATTAAGATTTTCAACAGAAGCATTGATTCAAACTGTTGTTGTTTTTACTATAATCTATTTTTTTATCATGTTGATAAATTTTTTATTTATTAAAAGACAAAGTATCTTATCTCTATTTAGAGTTCTTTCATCGACTGAAGAAAAAGTAAAAAAAGTGTCCATTTTTGAAATGATCTACGGAATTATAGGCATCTTATTGATCCTTTTAGGCTATTATATTTCATCTAAATTATTTGGTGGCGACTTTACAACAATGACTGAACTATTCTTAGCCATGGTCTTCATTTTAGCCTCCGTTATTATCGGGACTTATCTTTTTTACAAAGGATCTGTTCGATTTATCTTTTATGTTATACGAAAAAAGAAAGATGGTTATTTAACTATTAATGAAGTATTGTCTCTTTCATCCATCATGTTTCGGATGAAATCAAATGCTTTATTATTAACCATTATTACGACTGTATCTGCACTTGCTATCGGCTTGTTATCCTTAAGCTATATTTCACACTACTCAGCAGAAAGATTAACCCAAAATAATGTAGTAGCTGACTTTTCAATTACAAATAAACAAGATGCTGAAAATTTCAAAGAAGCATTAGAAGTAAATGAAATTAAGTATAACGAAAAAATGATTGATGTCATTCAGGTAAATGCAAACATAGAAAAAATAGCTGAATCAAAATTAGAGGATATGAATTCTGATCCAAGGAATATGACTATTCCGGTCATCAGTGACAAGGACGCCAATAGTGTTAATTTATCTGCAGGGGAAACCCTTTTTACAGGTTATAATGATTTACTACAAAAATTTATGCCACTAAAAAGTTCAGGTCAAATAGAATTAAAAGGGAAAAATGAAGTGATACCTCAAAAATATTTAGGCTTAAGGAAGGAATACATCGTATCATACTATTTTACAAGCGGTGGATTACCCCTAGCAATTGTGGACGAAACTATTTTTGAGCGATTAAAAAAAGATATTAACCTAGAAATTCAAAAAGAATCGACTCTTTATATTGGAATTGTTTTGCAAGATGAAGGTAATTTGGAAGAAGCGAATGATCTTTTTCAAAATATGACTTTTAATGGTAAAAATCATTCACGTCTAGAAATGAGCAATGATCAGCAAAGAAACATGGGACTTATCATGTTTATCGTTGGCTTTTTAGGATTAACCTTTTTAGTTACATCTGGTTGTATTTTATACTTTAAACAAATGGATGAGAGCGAAGAAGAAAAACCAAATTATACGATATTAAGAAAGCTTGGATTCACACAAGGGGATTTGTTAAGAGGCATTCAAGCAAAGCAAATCTTTAATTTCGGTATCCCTTTAGTCATTGGCTTAGCCCATAGTTATTTTGCAGTAAAATCTGGTTGGTTCATGTTTGGTACTGAATTATGGACACCGATGATTATGGTCATGTTATTATATACCGCATTATACTCCATTTTCGGTATACTATCCGTACTCTATTACAAAAAAGTAATAAAAGAAGCACTTTAATAATAGAAAATGATAAAGCTCCAGTCTAATATGGCTGGAGCCAAATTTATAATAATCTCATAATCTTTAAGCTTTTACATTCAGCTGTTAAAAATCTCATTTACTTATGGTACGGTTCACCCCGATTAATCCGAAACGCTCTATATATCTGCTCAACGAGTATGAGCCTCATCAATTGGTGGGGGAAGGTCATCCGCGAAAAAGAAAGCCGCTCATTGGATCTTTTTATCACTTCGTCACTCAAGCCCAATGACCCGCCGATCACAAAGGCAATCTTACTTTTTCCATAGGTAGCTAGCTTGTCTAATGAATCAGCAAGTTCCTCGGATGAGCCTAATTTCCCCTGAATCGCTAAGGCAATTACATATGTATCTTGGCTAATCTTTGCTAAAATTCTTTCGCCTTCTTTTTGCTTTACCTGCACCATTTCCAACTCACTTAATATTTCAGGTGCTTTTTCATCGGCAACTTCAATGACATCAACTTTTGCATAGGCAGTCAGTCGTTTTAAATACTCCTCAATACCATGTTTTAAATATTTCTCTTTCAATTTACCAACCGTAACAATTGAGATATTCACAATCCACAGCCCTTTACAACTTGATTACAAACAGCTTACAAACAAGATATCCACAGAAGTTATCCACATATTCACAATTTTTATCCACATCTTGTATGGAATCATTTGTTCGCCACAACATATGTAGCCGTATTTTGACAATATTCACAGTTTGTTGATAAGTTATCCACATCTATTTTCGACAAAACGGGAAAAGTCTCAAAATCATCCACAATCGTATCTAAGGCTATATCCACATGTTCCTCACAGCAATAAATCATTTTCTACTTCACCTTTCCTACACTTATTCATTTCATTAAAGCTATTGTTTACTTTATATCATCCTGTCATACGAAATAACTCAATAACTTATACATCATAACACAAATAAAAACAGGAAAGTGAACGGTTCACTTTCCTGTTTTACCCACGCTTTTATTGAGTTGTTTCTGCTGCTAATCTTAATGTCGTTTGCTTCAACTTACCTTCACGGTAATATTTAATCTCCAATTGCTCGCCAATTTTCTTTTTCTCGTACAAATGTTTCCGAAGATCAATGACGTCGTTAATTTTTTGCCCATCCATCTCAACGATGACATCCAACTCTTGCAAGCCTGCTTGAGCGGCTGGCGAATTTGGTACGACTTGTCGTAAGGCTACACCATAATTGATTGATCGAGGCAATTTCAACGCTTCTTCTTGATAGTAGGCTGGAATTTCAGAGACTGATTTTAAATCCACTCCCATATATGGACGTTTGACCGTTCCAAACTTTTCAAGAGCATCGATAATTGGCCGGGCCGAATTGATTGGGATGGATAATCCTATTCCTTCAACTGCATTTTGCGCAATTTTCATTGAGTTAATTCCAACTAGCTGGCCGGTAATATTAATTAAGGCCCCGCCGCTGTTTCCTGGGTTAATGGCCGCATCGGTTTGCAGTACTTCTGCATTCCAATCAATTAATCCATCCTGATTAATATCAACCGGAATCGTCCGCTTAAGTCCAGAGATAATTCCTTGTGTGACCGAACCTGAAAAGGTTGCGCCAAGCGGGTTCCCAATCGCGATAACAGGTTCACCCATTTTTAAACTATCGGAATCACCAAATTCAGCTACCTTTTTTATCTTGTCCGCATCGACCTCGAGGACAGCCAAATCAGTCCAGACATCACTGCCGAGCAGCTTAGCAGGGATCTTTGTACCGTCGATCAAGCTTACTTCCAGCTTTGTCGCCCCTTCAACCACATGATGGTTTGTGACAACGAAAGCTTTACCTCCAGCCTTCTTATAGACAACTCCAGAGCCTGTTCCAGCGGCTTCTTCCTCTGAATCGGCTTGATCATCTGACCAAAAGCTGGTGGACTGGATATTATTAATTCCGACAACCGCATCAGCTGCTTTTTCAACTGCCTTCGTTGTATTTGTGTTCACATCATAGGAAACCTGTTTTTGGATGATATTCTGATCATTATTATTGTTAGTTGATTCTACTGCATTGTTTTCATTTGTATCAATTTGGTAGGGGAGGAATCCACGATTGGATAAGGCTGGAATAGCAATGATTACTAAAATGGCACCAAGTATCGCACCAACTACGCTGGCTAGGAAAACTCCACCCCTGTTTCCTTTCTGTTCCCTGAAGCGGTTTTGTGAATGATCATCATAATAACCCACTTTACATCATTCCTCACTTTCCGAAAAGATTGCTACCGTTTATTTTGGCTTATAATTACAATTATACTCGTTCATCTATAAATTACTAAATAATTACCTTGTATTAATAAAAACTTACGACTTTGTTCATAGTTTTTTCATAAATAATGGCCTGTTGATTTGCGCTCCAGGCGCTTCGCTTCAATCAACATAGCCAATAAAAAAAGAATGAAGTGCCTATAAAAAGGCTCTTCATTCTTTTAAAATGCTTACACAGCCGTTAAGGCAGTCGGGATTTTCGGGTCTGTATCGTAAAGGCCAAATTGTTCGCCAACAATCAGCCCACGCTCCTGAAGGGTTTGTGTTACCGCCATTTTTGCTAAGTCCTTCATGTTATTATCCATGCTTAAATGGGCAAGATAAATTCGCTTGGTTTGTTCGCCAACCACATCACTCATCGCAAAGGCTGCGTCCTCATTGGAAACATGGCCCACATCACTTAAAATTCTTCGTTTAATATTCCATGGGTATCTGCCCATCCGCAGCATTTGAACATCATGGTTGGATTCAAAAATATACACATCTGCATTGGAGATGGTCCCCTTCATCCTGTCACTGACATAGCCTGTATCCGTGATTAAGACAAGTTTTTTCCCTCCATGATGAAAAACGTAAAACATGGGTTCTGCTGCATCATGTGATACCCCGAATGATTCAATATCAACAGCACCAAAGCTCTTCACTGTTTCCATATTGAAAACAAACTTTTGCTCCGTTGGAATCGCGCCGACCGAGTGTTCCATCGCCCGCCATGTTTTTTCATTCGCGTATACAGGCAACTGATATTTACGGGCGAGAACCCCAATGCCTTTAATATGGTCACTGTGTTCATGCGTGACAAATATTCCGGAAAGTTTACTAATATCACGGTCAATTTGTCCAAACAGTGCCTCCATTTGCTTACCACTAAACCCAGCATCAACTAGAAACGAATGTTCATCAGACTCCACATAAAGGGCGTTTCCCGTACTCCCGCTTGCAAGAATGCTATAACTTAAAGACATGCTATTTCACTCCAATTTACTATTTTCATCGCTGTTAAATTGAATAATCTGCCCTTCAAATGCGTTCACAAACAGGCTCTCCTTACCATCCACCTCAAAGCGCCAAGTTGGTGCTAATACTTGTGAAGCAGCCAACTGGATGAGTGTAGAGTAGCCAAGCTCTACCCTGGTAATTTTACTCTTCGACTTCAACATCCCTTTCTGGTGCAAGGTTTCAATTGCCTTTAACGGCTTAAGAATTTCTTCTTTTGCTGTTAAAGTTTCCATTTCCTCCAGGAAGGTCTGTTCATAAGAAACAATTTGATTATCTTCATCCACTTTAAATATGATCATCCCATTAATATTCTTAAACAACGGGAAATTCTCTGATCGTTGATAGTAAGTGATCGTTTGATCTTTGTCACTTTTCTCTCCAAATTGATAATAGTCTCCAAAAAGAACATTATTCATTAAAAAAGAAGAAAGCTCTGCCGGTTCAAACTTATTAGTTAACTGCAGTGGTTTCTCTAATTTGGCATGGAGAGAGGTGGTCCCGATTCCGCTTAGAACAACACTCTGCCCCTTAAGTTTTTTAATATCTTCTTGATTAAACATCTTAGGCTTTGCACTGAGGTATTGAGCCTTAATGGGATCCTTGGGAAGGTCCACAAATTTGATTTCATCCGCTTTCAGTTTTTCTTCAAACGAGGCCTCAGTAATCACCTCATATTTATTGGCATCACGGACTTTCATGAATTGAAATAAGAGATAAACATCTAAAATTAAGAACGTTATAATAAAAATGGTTTTAATCTTACTCCAATCCATGCTGCAGTCCTCCTAGGTCTTCCATCGTAATCTGCCCCCATGTTTTATCATAGCGATAGAACCAGGCGGGTTCTAAAAGGATTAGCTTATTCTCATCTGAATCCCTTTCCATCCGATAGCCCAAGATCATTTCTTCAAGAAGACCTGGCTTAAAATTCTTTTTGTTTTGTAAAAATTCCAGTGCATCATGCCCTGATGGGCGTGTGACCTTTTTCATTTCCGTTGTAAGGGGAAGCTCCAAAGAAATATTTGGCCGAATATATTGATTGATTTCATCTCGACCCCAAACCTCACTAATTTCAGCAATCCCGTTTCCGTTAAAGACGGGATAGCCTTCGATGCTGTATAAACGAAAGGTTACGGAGTGATTAAGTTCGTTTTTATCAACATAGCGATAAGGGTCTGTCCAGCCGCCATGTTCATTCACAAAGTCAATACTCCGTTTGACTAAATCATAAGAGCTATTAACAAAATTCTCTTCCACGGTTGGATTGACATAGCGCAGGACGTTACTTTCGAAATTCAACGTCATTTTACTAGAATCGTTCGTATATTCCTCCCCTGAAGGGACGAAGCTTTTTTGCACAAAACTAGGGTCGCTGAAAAGTGCTTCTTTAAATTCCTCTGAATCAAGATTAACAGGCAAATATTTATAGGTTGTCATTTCTGTTTCAGTTTCTGGAAGAAAAATCGTCCGCCATTCAGAAGCTTCATAGGCGAAATGACGTGGGAACTGCGCTGCATTTTTATAAATATTACGATTAAATTCACTTAAATGAGCGGAAGAAATATGACTTATATATACTTGCTGATGTTCAGTGGAAACAAAATAAACAATCCCATTTTCCTTTTCTGAATTCTCAACATTGACAATGATTCGATTGAAGGTGAAAGAAGGTATTTTTTTACCTTCAATATTTAAGACACTGCGATATAACTCAATCGGGACTTCTCCTGGAAAAATAATTTCCGCATTGCCGCTGCCATGGATTAATTCCTTGATGTTTTTCACTTCGTTTGTATATTTTTTTACATCAAAAAAGGCCCAACTGCTTAATTGCTTAAGAACCTTTTCGATCTCTTCCGTGTTATTGGTTCCATAATGCTGACCCTTCACGTGAAAAAACACCTGGTCAGGCCTGACGATCTTTTGGACCTCTTGTTTTTCACTTAAGGTGACTTCAGCAACCGTATTACTTTTTTCCATCGTGTCGTAATTAGGCTGGTAGGTCCAAAGATTCCATGTTAAAAGAATACTAACCAGAACTAAAAAGGTTAAAATCCCTGATTTAATATTTTCGTATCTCATGACCATTCATCCTCTTCAGAACGTTCATATGGGAGTGAAAAGGAAATCTTTGTTCCTTTCCCTTCCTCACTTGTTGCCCAGATTGCTCCGCCATGAGCATTAACCATTTCCTTTGCAATGGCCAGACCTAGGCCTGTCCCGCCTAGTTTCCGAGTTCTCGCTTTATCGACACGATAAAAACGGTCAAAAATCTTTCCAATATTCTCTTTCGGAATCCCCATGCCTTGATCTTGTACGCTGACAATCATTTTATCGTCCTTTTCTTTAATCGAAAAAGTGACGTTTCCGCCTTCAGGTGAATACTTTAAGGCATTTGAAATAATATTGTATAAAACCTGTGTCATTTTATCTTCATCAATTTCAACAAATATCACATGATTCGGGAGTTTTCTTTTAAAGGTGACGTTTTGTTCCTTCGACATTTCAAACCTGTCAATGATGCGGTGGAAGAAGTCAACGAAGTTTACCCATTCGATTTTCAGCCTGTAATCCGTACTATCCATTTTTGAAAGCTGGAGCAGGTCATTGACCAAGCGAATCATTCTTTCTGTTTCGGTCCGCGTCACTTCTAAAAATTCCGGAGCAATCTCCTCATCCCGCCAGGCACCATCTGCAAGAGCTTCTAAATAACTCCTCATTGTCGTTAGCGGTGTCCTAAGTTCATGGGATACATTGGCGACAAACTCTCTTCGTTCGGCGTCAATTTTTTCTTGATCCGTGATATCATGCAAAACCGCAATTAATCCATTGACAAAGCCCGTCTCTTTTTGAATCACAGAGAAATTGGCACGCAGGAAATAACGCTCGGTTTTTGTACTGTAATCTAAAATGATCGAATCCTTTTCCTCCAATAAGTCTTCGAAGGAATTGGTATCATCTAAATCTAATAACGTTACAATTGGCTCGGTCAGAACTGTTTCACGTGAAACATTCAGCATTTCTGCCGCTGGTTCATTGATTAAAATAACCCGCCCTTTCCGGTCCGTAGCAATTACACCATCCGTCATATAGGACAAAACAGATGACAGCTTCCGACGTTCCCCTTCGGTCATGGCCTGTGCTTCCTGGAGCTTTTTCGTTAAATTATTAAACGTAACAGCCAGTGTCCCAATTTCATCATTGCCATATACTCTTACTTTCCTTGAAAAATTACCCTTGGTCATCGCTAAGGCCTGCTTCTTCATATCTGCAATCGGCCTTGTGATGGTTTGGGCTAATAATATCCCTAATATAGCTGTAATCGATAAGGCAATCGCTGTCCCTGTAGCAAAAATCCCATTAATAGTTTTCATTTGTTCAAAGACATTTTCTATTTTTGCGACAAGGTAGATCGCACCAATTACTTTTTTACCAGACATAATTGGAGTAGAGAGGACCCAAATCCGATGGCCTGTTTGGGGGTCGATTAATATTGCGCTTTGATCCTCTTCTAACACCATTGATTGTTTGATTCGGAGCTCTGTTGTCCTTTGTCCAACCACCCCTTGGTTACTGGGATGTGAGGTACCAAGAATTTTAAGGGACCTGTTTTCAATCACCCGAACTTCCGAAATATCACCTGCATCAAAGTCTCTAAGGATTTTTTTGATATCCTCTTCGCGTGTTGGATCTTCAGGCGTTCTCTCTTTCTCCATTTCCTCAACCAGATTGTAGGCAAGCAAATCCACCCGTTGCTTTATCGAAGTCTGGAAGTTTGTCCGTAATGTTTCTTCAAGCTGATTGACAAAATAAACGCCGATAATTTGCATGGCTACTAAAATAAGGAGGACATAGATGATAACGAATTTGACGTTTATAGAGCGAAAGAAACCAACCTTTCTCATTCATCTTACTCCTGTTCAGGATTCCGCAAATAGTATCCAACTCCGCGGCGAGTGACAATCCACGTTGGATGACTCGGGCTGTCCTCAATTTTTTCCCGCAATCTTCTAACAGTTACATCAACGGTCCGCACGTCTCCGTAGTAATCGTAACCCCAAACCGTTTGAAGGAGGTGTTCCCTCGTCATCACTTGACCGATATGTTTAGCCAAATAGTAAAGCAATTCAAATTCACGGTGTGTAAGCTCGATTGTCTCGCCCCGCTTTGAAACGACATAAGCATCTGGATGGATAATAAGTGAACCAATTTCAATTTCATTGGTTTCGTTCTCTGCATCTGGCTGCGTCAAAATTTGCTGGTGACGGCGCAAGTTAGCTTTTACGCGCGCAATCAATTCTCTTGTACTAAACGGTTTGGTTACATAATCATCAGCACCGAGTTCAAGACCTAAGACTTTGTCAATTTCAGAGTCTTTGGCAGTCAACATAATAATCGGCATTTCATACTTCTTGCGGACTTCACGGCAAACTTCCATCCCGTCTCGTAATGGAAGCATAATATCTAAGAGGATTAAGTCAGGTTCGATTTCATCAACCAACTGGAGTGCTTCGTTTCCGTCATAAGCACAATAGACAACGTAACCTTCTTTTTTTAAGTTAAACTGTAAGATATCAGCAATTGGCTTTTCATCATCAACTACAAGAATTTTCTTTTCCATACCATCTCTCCTTATCATTTAGTCGATCTAATCTATTTAACAAATGCTCTAGAAGTCATAACTATACTAGATTACTGTATCATGTTATTGGCATAAATTCACCTATAAGTACTATTTGGAAAGATCTGGGGTCTGGAGCCAGACAATTCTCTAAGAATAAAGAAAAGCCTCTAGTGCCAACTAGAGACTTACCTTTTATCTTAAATAGGAAAGTGGATTTACTAGGCTGCCATTCTTATACACTTCAAAATGCAAGTGTACACCTGTTGCATCTCCAGTAGCTCCCATTACACCTATACTAGTACCCTTTGAAACCGTCTGGCCTACCCTAACCTTGAGCGACGACATGTGTCCATAAAGGGTACGGTAACCATTTTTATGGTCAATGACAATTTTATTCCCATAACCGCCGCCCCAGCCAGCAGAAACAACGACGCCATTATCGGCTGCCTTTATTGTTCTGTTGCTTGGTCTGGCAATATCAATACCTTTGTGCATTCTGCCCCATCTAGGCCCTTGTTTACTGGATACATACCCACCTACAGTCGGCCAGGCAAAGTTTCCTTCTCCACGAGACGGAATGACTTTTGTTCCTTTGATAACAATCTGATTCACAGGCTGTTCAAGGACTGTTGCATTTGACTCCACTTTCTGCACTGCTACACCCTTTTGTTCAGTAATTTTATAGGTAACAGACCGCGAGCCACTTTTACCCTCTTGTTTTACCTTTGTCTCACCTTTTAGCAAGGAAGAGTCTTCAACAACTGTATTTTTAAATGGAATTTCTTCCTTTTTATTTACCTCTTTATCCACAATCACTTCGATAAATGGCTTTGGTACGGTAATATTAATTTTTTCGCCGATTTTTAAGAGCGTTTTCCCTTTCAGTCCGGGATTCACTGCTAAGATCTCCGCCAGTGTCAAGTCGTGGTCTTGTGCAATCATTTCGAGCACATCGCCTTCTTTAATCACATATTTGTGTTCTTCTAATGTACCTTTTTGTAAAAAGGTTACTGCTTCTTCGGCTGACATCATTTTTTCTGGAACAATATTTTCTACTGAAAAGGAAACATTTTTTGATAATCGAACGTCTAATAGACGAGACGCATTTTCTTTTAATGCTGGTAATGTCGAATTGACGGAAGCTTTTCTGGCCTTAAGTTCGGTTAATTGATCCTCCGGCACGTAATGTTGGATCAACTTCTTCATAACTTCTTCAGCTGTATTTTGATTATCTACGTAAACAACGGGCTTACCATCAATAATAATCGCAGAGGCCTCTGTTTGAAGTTGGAATATACTCTTAATAGTTCGGACTGTTTCTTGCTTGTTTGCAGAAGAAGGAAATACTTGATATGGAATGTTTTGCACCTGTTGATCGATATTGTTGCTGTTATCGACTTTTGCAGCAATTATTTTATTTACTACAGCTTTATCTGCAACATTTCCTATATATGTACCATCCAGATATACGTCATAATCCTTGGTTGAATTTGATGTATCGGCAAAAGCGACCGGTCCGTTACTAAATGCAATCAGCGATGAAGCGATTGTAGTAGCCATCGTTGTCTTGAGAAATAACTTTTTTGTTTTTGATATCTTATTGAAAAGTAGCATTTATCCTCCCTAAACCACGGTAAAACCCTCTTAATCTAGTGTTTACCCACTTAAGAATTCCCCAGTATTTTAGACCTTCTATACTTTAACATAATTTTTTGTAAATAGATTAATAGTCTTTATACTGTAACAAAAATGTATAATTACTGACATTTACCTACATTTAAGTGAAATATTCTAATTAGATTTCCTTGTTTTTCTTTTTAAAAAGTAGGGGAAAGGCCCTATTAAATAAGGGTTTTTCTAGTCCAGAAGGTGGAGGATGAAATTATAACAATAATCGACAAAAACTCATGGATCTTTTGTAAAAACGAGGTGGTTTTATTACACAGGGATTGCAATCGCAATTTTTAACTAAAAAGAGAAGCCTGCAAATGCAAGCTTCTCTTTTTATGGCTCAGGACGGAATCGAACCGCCGACACAAGGATTTTCAGTCCTTTGCTCTACCGACTGAGCTACTGAGCCACTTATATGGCGGTCTGGACGGGACTCGAACCCGCGACCTCCTGCGTGACAGGCAGGCATTCTAACCAACTGAACTACCAGACCATTATTTAATTGATTGTCAGCAAGGAAACCGTCCTTGCCAGCCTCTTACTGACAATCAAAAGCCATGACCCCTACGGGACTCGAACCCGTGTTACCTCCGTGAAAGGGAGGTGTCTTAACCGCTTGACCAAGGGGCCATATATTGAAAGTTATTTTGCTAAAGCAAAAAACTTTGGTGAGCCATGAAGGACTCGAACCTTCGACCCTCTGATTAAAAGTCAGATGCTCTACCAACTGAGCTAATGGCTCGTACAAAAATAATTCTCTAATCCATTAATTCGCCGGATGCCCACGCCTCAGTAAGCTTATTCAAGTAGCAGCTCGGCGTGTGCCCTGATGCTATTTCAAGGAAGCTTATTCGATCGTGCTCTACCAACTGAGCTAATGGCTCGTACAAAAAATCTTTTATTTCGTTTCAAAAACTTTGTCGTATTGTGACGACGCTTTTTATAATAGCACGGACTATCTATTAAACGCAATACTTTTTTCAAAAAAACTTTTCAAAAGATTTGAAGCCCTCTAATTAGAGGGCTCCATTAGTTAAGTTAATAATTAAATTTGTCTCCATGGGCTGCGGACTACATTTGTTTGATTACGATCTGGTCCGACAGAGAAGGTTGTTAACGGAATTCCAGTAAGCTGTGTTACACGTTCCACGTAATGACGTGCATTTTCAGGTAATTCATCTAATGTTTTAACTCCAGTAATATCCTCACTCCAGCCAGGTAATTCTTCATAGACAGGTTCGCACTGAGATAAAACCTTTAAGCTTGCAGGATATTCTGTAATCAATTCATCTTTATAACGATATGCAGTACAAATCTTTAATGTCTCAAGACCCGATAGTACATCAATCGAGTTGAGGGACAGGTCGGTTAAGCCACTTACACGGCGAGCATGGCGAACTACCACACTGTCAAACCAGCCAATTCGACGAGGACGCCCAGTTGTCGTGCCGTATTCACGACCAACTTCGCGGATGCGATCGCCGATTTCATCATTTAGTTCAGTAGGGAAAGGTCCATCACCAACACGAGAAGTGTATGCCTTACACACTCCAACCACATGAGTGATTTTAGATGGTCCGACACCAGACCCAATCGTCACACCGCCGGCTACTGGGTTAGATGAGGTCACGAATGGGTATGTACCTTGGTCAATATCAAGCATGACACCCTGTGCGCCTTCAAAAAGAACCCGTTTGCCTTCATCCAAAGCATCATTCAATACAACTGATGTATCACAAACATATTGTTTAATTTGCTGACCATATTCATAATACTCTTCTAGGATTTCTTCCTTCGTAAATCCTGTAGTCTCATAAATACGTTCAAACAAACGATTTTTCTCTTGTAAATTACGATCAAGCTTTTCTTCAAATACATCGTGTTCGAGCAGGTCAGCGATTCTAATCCCCACGCGAGCTGCCTTATCCATATAGGCAGGTCCAATCCCTTTTTTAGTCGTTCCAATTTTATTAGCGCCCTTACTTTCCTCTTCCACTGCATCAAGTTTTATGTGATATGGAAGGATGACATGGGCCCGGTTACTGATACGAAGATTATCGGTTGTAACGCCCTTTTCATGTAAGTAGGCAAGTTCGGTTACAAGTGCCTTTGGATCAACAACCATACCATTTCCAATGACACAGATTTTTTCTTTATAAAATATTCCTGATGGAATTAGATGTAATTTGTATGTTTCTCCATTGAACTTAATGGTATGGCCTGCATTGTTTCCTCCCTGGTAACGGGCAATTGCCTCGGCATTTTCTGAAAGGAAATCGGTAATTTTACCCTTTCCTTCATCTCCCCATTGCGTCCCAACCACTACTACTGATGACATATAAGGCACCTCCAAATTAAATACGTTTTCTATTTTCCATACACAAGTTTACCAACTTTCATGGCTAAAAGCAAACAAAACACGAACGTTTTATATAAGTATATATTATTATGTTCGTAAAATATTAATTTAGGAATCTATTAATATCCCAACTTGTAAATCTGAATATTTTTCCATAAAATAGAATTATAGTTTCGTAAAATAATGATAAGGATGTGGAATATGATTATTACCATCGGCAAGAGCGATCGGAAATAATAATTTTAAGATCTTTAAATGTTCGAATGAGTTTATCAGACAAAGAAGTAACTAACTATTTAAATCTTAAAAAAGGATACGAAGGGGAGCAAAAGAGTGATATATGGTTAGAGGGGCTTTCCCAGGATTGGCTTATTATCCATGATTTATTACTTGAGTATAACAATTCTAAATTTAAAATTGATACCTTACTTATTTCTCAGGACACCATTTACCCTTTAGATGTGAAAAATTATGAAGGTGACCACTATGTTGAAGGTGATAAATGGTATATTAGCGCTAAAAAGACGGAAAGAATCCGTTACACCAATTGAGCCGTTGTGAAACTTTACTTCGATCCTTGCTCCGCGACCTCGGTTATCATTATCCGCTGGAATCCTACCTTATCTTCATTAACCCTGAGTTTCATTTATATCAAACCTCAATAAATCCTTCTATTGTTTTTCCAACACAGCTGAACCGCTTTTTGAAAAGGTTAAATACGAAGCCGGCAAAATTGAATAAAAGACACTTCAAATTAGCTGAGCAATTAGTAGCTCTTCATCTAATCGACCTACCGTACCCGCGCTTACCAGCATACGCTTATGGCCAATTGGAAAAAGGGACCCTTTGCCCGAAATGCTACTCCTTTTTTTCTGATCTAAAGGGAACGAAATTGGTGTGTGGCAATTGTGTGGCTGCACGGAGGGAGTAGAGTCAGCTGTTTTACGAAGTGTAACTGAATTGATGCTTCTTTTTCCTGATCAAAAAATTACCACAATGGCTATTTTGGAGTGGTGTAAGATTATTAAGTCGGAGAAAACTATTAGGAGGATTTTTGCAAGGAACTTTAAATACATAGGGCACGGTAAATCTGCAAATTATGTCTTTTCGAATGATTAGTCAGTCCTAAGTGATACCTTTTATTAAATCATGTGCACTATGTAAATGAATTTCACTCAAAGGGGCGGGAGAGTATCATGAGCTCCTTTGATTAACGTTGAGTCATTTTTTCAACCTCAAAAGGCATCACGCACTTCCTATGGTTACCGTTCCACCTCTTTTTCTACATCCACGGGCATTAGTCACTTCCACTAATTACCGCTGATCCATTATCTAAGCCTCCACGACCAATAGTCGCTATTAATCTAAACACAAAAAAGGCTAGCCAAAAAAACTTGGCTAGCCTTAATCTATGCACCCGGCGGATCATTATACCGTGTCTCGAGGTTAACGAACTTATTATATTCCTTTACAAAGGCTAACGACACTGTTCCAGTCGGGCCGTTACGCTGCTTCGCAATAATGATCTCGATAATATTCTTATTCTCTGATTCCTTATCATAGTAGTCATCACGATACAAGAACGCCACGATATCGGCATCCTGCTCAATACTTCCGGATTCACGGATATCGGACATCATCGGGCGTTTATCTTGACGCTGCTCGACACCACGGGAGAGCTGAGAAAGGGCAATAACAGGAACCTTTAATTCACGTGCTAATTGCTTTAGGGAACGTGAAATCTCAGAAACTTCCTGCTGACGGTTTTCACCAGATCGTCCGCTTCCTAAGATCAGCTGCAAATAATCAATTAAAATCATGCCTAAACCATGCTCCTGCTGGAGACGGCGGCATTTGGAACGGATATCACTGATTCGTACCCCTGGAGTATCATCGATAAAAATCCCTGAACTCGACAAGCTGCCCATCGCCATCGTCAGCTTACCCCAGTCTTCATCCGTCAGAGAACCTGTACGAAGCCTTTGCGCATCGATATTCCCCTCCGAACAAAGCATACGCATAACCAGCTGTTCGGCACCCATCTCTAGACTAAAAATCGCGACATTTTCATTCGTTTTCGTCGCCACATTGGCTGCAATATTCAAGGCAAACGCTGTTTTACCCACGGAAGGACGAGCGCCAACAATAATTAAGTCATTACGCTGGAATCCTGCTGTCATTCGGTCCAGTTCCGCAAATCCTGTTGAAATACCCGTAATGTCCCCAACACGGTTATGCATTTCCTCAATATTGTCATACGTACGCACAAGTACATCCTTGATATTATGGAAAGCACCGGCATTCTTTCGCTGGGCCACTTCCATAATACTTTTTTCCGCTTCACTTAAGAGAGCTTCCACTTCATCTTCGCGGGAATACCCATCCGAAGCAATGCTCGTTGCGGTACGAATTAATCTTCTAAGTAATGATTTTTCTTCTACTATTCTTGCATAATACTCAATATTTGCTGCTGTCGGAACAGAGGCGGCCAATTCCCCTAAATAACTAACCCCGCCTGTATCTTCAATCAGTTTGGCAGCTGAAAGCTCCTCAGTTACCGTAACTAAGTCAACTGCTTTCCCTTGGTCATTTAGACTAAGCATGACATTAAATATTTTTTGGTGGGAAGCACGATAAAAATCCTCAGGAATTAATATTTCTGAAGCTAAAATCAAAGAGGCAGGTTCTAAAAAAATCGCCCCTAAAACAGCCTGTTCGGCCTCTATATTTTGCGGCGGCATCCGGTCCGCATATAAGTCATTCATCTATCAAAAACCTCCTATCATGAAGAGGATGATTTATATTAAAATAGCAAAAGCTCAACAATTATCAAAGTTCTAAACTATCATATCCTATCCAAAAAAGAAAAAAGTGACCAGTTAAGACCGATCACATGTCGTTGATTACATTTTATATTCTATCATGTTCCACAGCGATTTCGCACTGGGAAAATTTTTATTTTACTTCTGTAACAGAAACGGTTAACGTTGCGACTACTTCATGATGAAGCTTTACTGGAACCTTTGTGTGGCCAAGCGTACGAATCGCATCCGCTAATTCCATTTTGCGTTTATCAATTTTAATACCATGTTTCTTTTGTAATTCTTCAGCAATCTGCTTTGTTGTAATCGAACCAAATAAGCGGCCGCCTTCACCAGCTTTAGCATTTAATTCCACCGTAATCTGATCCAATACCTCTTTTAATTTTTGTGCTTCCGCTAATTCTTCGGCAGCTGCTTTTTCTTCCTTCTTCTTAAGTGCATCCAGCGTACTAATATTCGCGTTATTGGCTTCCTTTGCTAAACCTTGTTTAATTAAAAAGTTATGGGCATAACCATCAGCTACATTCTTGACTTCGCCCTTTTTCCCTTTACCTTTCACGTCTTTTAAGAAAATTACTTTCATTCTTTTTTCACTCCTTCAAAATATTCATCAATTGCTAGCTTTAATTTACTTTCCGTTTCTGCGATCGATAAACCACTCAGCTGTGTGGCGGCGTTAGTCAGGTGCCCTCCGCCTTTTAAGGCTTCCATAATTATTTGGACATTGATGTTTCCGAGTGACCTTGCACTGATGCCAATGACCCCTTCACTGCGTTCGGAGATAACAAAGGAAGCAAGCACTCCGTCCATTGTTAACAATGTATCCGCTGCTTGGGCAATAATCACTTGATCATTAAAGTCATTTGCAGTTCCTTTTGCAATGGCAATCCCATCACGGTAAAAGGTAACAGACTCAATTAACTTGGAACGTTTGATATATGTATCAACATCTTCTTTTAAAAACTTTTGAACGAGGATCGTATCTGCTCCATGTGCTCTTAGATAGGAGGCCGCATCAAACGTTCTTGAGCCTGTTCGTAACGTAAAACTTTTTGTATCGACGATGATTCCTGCTAACAGGGCGGTCGCTTCAATCATTTCAATTTTACCCCGTTTTGGCTGATATTCAAGAAACTCAGTCACAAGCTCTGATGTCGATGAGGCATAAGGTTCCATGTATACAAGTAACGGATTTTGGATAAAATCCTCACCGCGGCGATGATGGTCAATCACAACGACATTGTCAATTTTATTAAGAAGCCGTTCTTCCATGACCATGGAAGGTTTATGGGTATCGACGACGACGAGCAGGGTTTTATCAGATGCGATTTCAAGCGCCTCTTCTGGACCAATAAAATGTGAAAATAATTGCTCTTGATTGCGGATTTCCGACATGAGCCGTTTGACGGCATTGTCTATTTCCTGCATGTTAACAACGATATAAGCATCCTTCTGATTCATTTGGGCTACTTTATAAATGCCAATGCTAGCGCCAATCGAATCCATATCCGGATGTTTATGGCCCATAATGATGACTTTATCACTTGCCATAATTAAATCCCTTAAGGCATGCGAAATGACCCGTGCCCTAACCCTGGTTCTCTTTTCGATTGGATTCGTTTTACCGCCATAGAACTTCACCTTGCCACTTGCCAGTTTAATGGCCACTTGATCGCCGCCTCTGCCTAAGGCTAAGTCCAAGCTGGATTGGGCTAAAACCCCCAATTCTGGCAGGGAAGAAACGCCTGTTCCGACGCCAATACTTAAGGTAAATGAGACGTTTTGTTTGGAAGTCATCTCTCTTACTTCATCAAGAATCGTAAATTTACCTTTTTCCAACTTCTGAAGAATTCCTTCACTAAACACAGCCATAAATCGTTCAGATGAAATTCTTTTTAAAAAGATCCCATTATCCTGCGCCCATTTATTCAGGATTGACGTCACCAAATTATTAATGCTGCCACGCATCTGGTCATCCATTCCTTGGGTAAGATCATCATAATTGTCTAAAAAGATGATTGAAATGACAGTTCGGTCATTTTGATACATTTTCTCGATTTCCTTTTGTTCAGTCACATCGAAAAAGTATAAAAGCCGTTCTTCCCGTCTATGAATCACACGGAATTTTCGTTCATGGAGCGTAATGATTTCTGTCTCTACTTCTTGTTTAATTAACGGAATCAGCGTATCTGCGACATCATAAAGTGATCTTCCGACCAAGGTATCCTCATCGAAACAAGAGGCTAGAAATGGATTTGTCCATTCGATATAATACTCATCATTAATAAGCATAATCCCGATTGGCATTTCCATCAATGCTTCTTCGCCCACCCTTTTAACCCGGTAAGAAAGGGTCGCGATATACTCTTCCATTTCTTTTCTTTGGCGACGGTCAACAACAAACATATAGTAGAGCGGGAAGAGCATGATAAACAGCCCGGCTGCACTAATGGTCCAATTATAGAAGGACAGGGCAATGATCAATACCACTGTAACGCCTATTAACCCATAAAAAGGGTAACGAATCGACCGCTTTTCTAAAAATGCAGGCAATATTTTCAGCTCCTAGTCGTGAATCTTACTCTTTCATTTCAAATCGCTTTCGAAAATCAAAGCCTAAATCAGTAATGCCTAATAACATTATTATATAACGGACTATTGGAATCATGAAAGTAAGAATTACAACTAATACAGCAAGTCCCTTTGCAACCGACTTTTGGTGGAAAATAAAAAATAAAAGAGCCAGACCCTGAAGCATGATAAATGTCTCTAATATGTACCTGGCGTTAATTAAAACAGAATATAAGTAAGTTCCCTCTTGCGGATGAAAGAGCAGCATCATCCCTAAGGCAATTAAATAATACCATAAAAGGCTTTTAGGCAGGACAAGATTGCGAAAACTGCCCCATGGCTGTACGTTCACCCCAAACCTCTTCGCAATTGGAAAGCAAATCCATTGAGTAATAAAAGAGGAAAGGATGGAAGCGAAAATCAGAGCACTTGGTGCAAGCGTTACGATTTGCTTAAGCATTAAGGCATTTTGCTCTTTTAAGAGTTCAACTTGGTCTTCTCTTCCCATTGCTTTAAGCATTACCTCAGAGCTTTTAACTGATTCATTTAACGCTACAGTAAGTTCATGGATAATATCGATTTTCATAAAAGCAACCATGACAACATATGAAATCACTAGCCCAGCCATAAATGTAAGGGAACTAGCTATTAATATGAACGTCCGGCTCTTGCCTTTTTGGAGCAGATAGCCAATAACGGTACCTACCGAACCATAAATCAACATTAAGCCAACACCCATTAAAGAGCCTGCAATAAATGCAATAAATATGGCTGCTACTAAAAAGGCGGCAATCAGTTTCAGATTATTTTTAACAGAAAACATGATAAATGGCAGCGGCAGTACCAGGTTTAGGATTGATCCAACGACAGGAACATAAATCGTTATTAATAATAGTGCAGCAAAGGCCGCCAAAAGAACAGCACCCTCTGTAAGCTTGCGTACATCTTTCACTACTTCACCCCTAATTTTACAACGCTATTCTTTATTTTAGCGATATAAGGTGTTCTATTCAACTCTAGAGTATAACAAAAAGGCAGCAGGGATAACCCTAACTGCCTTTTTACTTATCTATTTTTATTCACCTGCAACAAATGGAAGTAATGCCATTTGACGTGAACGTTTGATTGCAACTGTTAATTTACGTTGGTATTTAGCGCTAGTACCAGTTACACGACGTGGTAAAATCTTTCCACGCTCAGAGATAAATTTCTTAAGTAAATCCACATCTTTATAATCGATGCGAGAAATACCGTTTGCTGTGAAATAACATACTTTACGGCGTTTTGCGCGACCGCCTTTACGTCCTCCTGCCATGAAAATTCCCTCCTTTATCATTTTAGTTTATCGTTCATTTAAGGTTGTTTAGAATGGAAGGTCGTCATCGGAAATATCAATTTGACCATTACCTGCAAACGGATCCTCGTCCATTCTTTGGAAACCATTATTCGTGTTTTGGTTTTGACGTTGTTGATTCTGATTGCCGCCGCCATAAGGATTCCCTTGAGGTTCCCTTGGTGGAGCACCGAATTGATTGTTGTCGTTTCTACCATTTCCGCCTGAAGAACCCCTAGGCTCAAGAAATTGAACATTATCTGCCACAATCTCAGTAAAATACTGACGTTTTCCATCCTGCTCGTAAGTACGAACTTGAATTCGACCATCAACACCTGCTAAGCTGCCCTTTTTCAAGAAGTTGGCAACATTTTCAGCAGCCTTTCGCCAAACTACACAGTTAAGAAAGTCTGCTTCACGTTCCCCTTGGGGATTTGAAAATTGACGATTTACTGCAAGAGTAAATGTAGCAACCGCAATGCCATTTGGTGTATATTTCAGTTCAGGGTCTTTGGTTAAACGGCCAACAAGAACAACACGATTTATCATCAGAATCAACTCCTTTTTTTTCAGAAAATGTTTCACATGAAACATTTTCAAATCTATTATTAAGCTTCTTCTCTAATTACTAGATGGCGAATGATATCTTCGCTGATTTTTGCAAGACGAGAAAATTCTTGTACTGCAGCAGCTGAAGATGTTGTTTTAGTGATTTCGTAGTATCCGTCGCGGAAATCGTTGATTTCATATGCTAAACGACGCTTACCCCAATCCTTTGTTTCAGCAGTTTCCGCACCGTTATCAAGAAGAATTGTATTAAAACGCTCTACAAGAGCCTTTTTAGCTTCATCTTCAATATTTGGGCGGATGATGTACATGATTTCGTACTTATTCATCACAGTCACCTCCTTTTGGTCTAAACGGCCCATTTGGGCAAGGAGCAATTATTCATTACTCACAAGTTGAAATTATAGCATAGTTATTTAACAAAAGCAATCTCATTCACAGGATTGAGATTTTTCCAATTAAAAAAGCTCTGCAAATCCTGCAGAGCTTGGAATATTATACGTTGAAACGGAAATGGATGACGTCGCCGTCTTTTACTTCATATTCTTTACCTTCTAAACGGACCTTGCCCGCTTCTTTTGCTGCCGTATGACTGCCAGCTGCTAATAAATCTTCATAAGAAACGGTTTCGGCGCGAATAAAGCCGCGTTCAAAATCAGAGTGAATAACTCCTGCACATTGCGGTGCCTTCATTCCTTTTCTGAAGGTCCAGGCCCGAACTTCTTGAACACCTGCTGTGAAATAAGTCGCTAAGCCGAGCAAGTGATAGGCCGCACGGATTAATTGGTCAAGACCGGATTCTTCAATTCCTAACTCCGATAGGAACATTTGCTTTTCTTCGCCTTCAAGTTCAGCAATTTCCTCTTCAATCTTCGCACAAATCACGATCACTTCTGCATTATCTGCAGCAGCAAATTCGCGGACCTTTTGAACATATTCATTGTCAGAAGGATCGGCAATATCATCTTCACTCACGTTGGCCACATAAAGAACAGGCTTGATTGTTAACAGATGAAGTCCTTTAACAAGTTTCATTTGTTCTTCCGTAAAATCTACGGTACGAGCTGGTTTCTCTGCTTCAAACGCATCGCGAAGCATGGAGAGGACCTCGAATTCAGCCGCTGCTTCCTTATCTTTTTGCTTAGCCAATTTTTCAACACGGTTAATCCGCTTTTCAACCGATTCCATGTCAGCAAGAATTAACTCCAAGTTAATGACTTCAATATCATCGATAGGATCAACTTTACCAGATACATGGGTAATGTTATCGTCTGCAAAACAGCGGACTACTTGGCAAATCGCATCCACTTGGCGAATATGTGAGAGGAACTTATTTCCGAGTCCTTCACCTTTACTTGCGCCTTTAACAATCCCGGCAATATCGGTAAATTCAAAAGCGGTGGGAACCGTCTTTTTTGGTTGAACAAGTTCAGTTAATTTTTGCAGACGGGCGTCAGGTACTTCAACGATTCCGACGTTCGGGTCAATCGTGCAGAAAGGGTAATTGGCCGATTCTGCCCCTGCCTGGGTAATTGCGTTAAATAAAGTAGACTTACCAACGTTCGGCAAACCTACGATACCAGCTGTTAATGCCATTTATTTCACTCCTCAAAAAAATAAGATCTATTTTAAATAAAATTAGTTCTGATAATAAAAAGACAAGTCTTTCACAATTATAGGCATTTCAATGTAAAAAGACAAGAATGATTAATGGTAACGACAATCAAAGAAAGGAGGTACGAAGATTTGGTTTTATGCCAATAAATGCTAAATAAAGATAAAAAGAGATCGAAATTTCAAACTAATTCCCCCTCTTTCTACAAATTCCCCTATATTATTTAGTAAATATGGTAAATTTTAATACAAACTTTACTTGATAGTTTTACTAGAATAATAGATTAATAGATATATGGAGGAGGAGTAATGAAAAAAACAAACACACAACAAGTACCTAAAAAGTCAGATGGACCCTGGATTTCAGGAAGTATTGTAAAAAAAGCCTTACTTCCGAGTTTTTGTTTTGCAGTGCTGTCTACCGTTGCTTTTGAGGAAACAATTTTTGCAGAAAAAACAAGTTCTACACAAATCAGTGGTAATAGTGTTCAGACTACCAAGTATGTAAATATAACCAGCGGGACATTAAATTTGAGAAAAAGTACTTCGACTAGTTCAGCTATCGTCACAACTCTATCAAAAGGGATGACAGTAAAGGTCTCTTCTGAAACAAAGGGATGGGCCAAGGTAGGCGTGAACGGTAAAACTGGATATGTCAGCTCGGGCTTTCTATCATCCAAAAGCCCGACCAATTTTACTCCAGCATCAACGACAACCGCCAAAACTAAATACGTAAATGTAAAAAGTGGCACATTAAATATGCGTAATGGTACTTCAACAAGTGCATCGCTTATTGTGAAACTTGCAAAAGGGACGGCGGTAATGGTTTATTCTGAAGCGGGTGGCTGGGCGAAAATTAAAGTTTATGGAAAAACTGGCTTTGTAAGTTCTGCTTTTCTATCTGGTACGAGTCCAAGCAAAAATCCTAGTACGGGTACATCAGCTTCTACCCCTGTGAAAACCACAAAAAAGGTTGTAAATGTTGGTGCTAGTTCTACCTTGAACCTAAGGAAAGGTCCATCAACCAGTTCAACAGTTCTTGAAAAATTAAAAAATGGAACTGAAGTAGAGGTCTATTCCGAGGCAAATGGCTGGGCTAAAGTAAAATTCAATGGGAAAGAGGGGTATGTAAGTTCTGGATATCTTTCTACTACGAAAGTAAATACTACCCCTGTGAACGAAATACCGGATAAACAAACGACCATAAACAAATATGTAAATATCAACCTAGGCTCCACTCTAAATATGCGCAAAAGTGCCTCATTGAATGCATCCATTTTGATTAAATTAGCTCGTGGGGTGAAAGTCATCGTTCATTCTGAAGCAAAGGGCTGGGCTAAAATAGAAGCATATGGGCAAACGGGCTATGTCCAAGCTCACTATTTATCTGAAACAACTCCCCCTGCCGGATCGGTTGCTGCGAACAATAATAATTCGGAACCGAGTAAAGAAACTACGAAGACAAAATATGTGGATGTTATTTATGGTTCCAGCTTAAATATGCGTTCTAGCGCTGCTGGGAGCGCCTCTATCGTAACAAAGTTATCAAGAGGAACACTTGTCACGATTCTTTCCGAAGGAAATGGTTGGGCTAAAGTAGCGGCCAATGGGAAAACGGGATATATCAGCACGCAATACTTGTCAACAACTCCGCCCTTTAATCCCAATACCACTAGTGGAACCATTGATAAGGTTATTGAAAGCTATGACATTCCCTTATCTGATTTGGTACAAAAGCAGATGGCAGTTAATCCACAAACAGACAAGTCATATGATACGTACATCAGAGCTGATGGCTTAACATTAACTAGTGAAACAAGCGGGACGGTCAATGGATCGAGTTGGAATGTAAGAGGTGGGGCTGGTCCTGGCTATTGGGTAGTCGGCCAAGTGAAGAAACAGGATACTCTACAAATTCTTGGTAAACTAAAGGGGACAGATGGGGATAACTGGTACCAAGTAAAATTTAATAAAACCTGGGTAAATGCGAGTCCGGAAGATATTACCTATTATGTAGATCCAAATAATTTCCAAAAGGATACGGTCGATTCCTTGCAATTTCTTAAACTGTCAGTGACAGCCAATATAAGTGCTAAAGAGGTTAATGAAAGAATTCTGTCTGGAAAAGGTAGTTTGCAAGGATTAGCATCCACCTTTATCAAGGCTGGAAATACATATGGAATAAATGAACTTTACTTAATATCCCATGCTTTATTAGAAACAAATAATGGTAAATCACAACTGGCTCAAGGCGTCCAAATTAATGGGAAAACTGTTTATAATATGTTCGGAATTGGTGCTTATGATCAAACTACGGTCACCAGTGGGGCCCAATTTGCTTATAATGCTGGTTGGTTTACTCCTGAGAAGGCTATTCTCGGCGGTGCACAATTTATTGCCAACGGATATATTAACGCAGGGCAGGATACCCTCTATAAAATGCGATGGAATCCAGGTTCAACAGTAACAAGCGGTCGTGCAACACATCAATATGCGTCAGATATCGGCTGGGCTGCCAAGCAAGTCCACCAAATTTACAATTTATATAGTTTAATAGATTCTTATAAACTAGTACTAGAGATCCCGAAATATAATTAATTCTAGTTATGAGAAAGGGGGCCGCTCGGCAGCTCCCTATTCTATTATAAATTAATGGACCTTTTCAATATTCACGAGACAATCATATAAGGTGCTCCCAAGACCATTATCAGATGCCTCGCTCGAGGTCAGGTGATTAACAGACCCGCCAAACTGCTTCCAAATTCCTTCATCGATATTAATGGTGTTCGGATGGGCAGCCGCTGCTATCGAAATATAGCCCTTTACTTCGCCGCGGTCATTCCAGACCCTTACAAAATCATCCTTTTGCAAACCGAGAACATCAGCAATATTTTTGGCAACCTCCACCTTCACTTTTGGTGTCACTGCATAAAGGTGATAGTTCTGCGAGTGATTAGAGCGCATCGGATGAATCGTCAGCAGAATATATGGATATTTTTCAGCAAGCTTCGGATTTTCCCATTTAGACTCTGCGGGTACAGCTAAGGTTAACCGTCCATCGCTGCCGCTACGTTGACCTAACTGTGCCGTGAATTCAAACTTACCGGATGGTGTTTTAAACTTTCGGTCCTGCCATGGGATGGCGAGTACCGGCAATTCTAATGTATGCTTATCCATTAAAGTTTCTAGAGATGCACCCTTTTCTTCCAATGCTTGAAAGGCCATCTTTAGGAATTGCTCTCTTGAAAAATCAAAATCCGCCCCAAAACCGAGTCTGTTTGCTAATTCTGTCCAGATCCATAAATCCGGTTTGGCTTCACCCGGTGCTTCTACAAGCTTAGGACCATAATTCACATAATGATGATACATCGAAGAATAATAAATATCCTCTTCCTCAAAGGCTGTTGTGGTCGGCAACACATAATCGGCATACTGCGCTGTGTCCGTCATATATTGATCAATCACCACCAGCGTCGCTACGGAAGAGAAGGCTTTTTCAACCACTTGGGTGTCAGGCACCTGGGTTAAGGGATTCCCACACGTCACAACAATCATCTGAATTTCTGGGTCTATTGCCTTTAACACTTCTTCTGCCTGTTTCATAATTGAAAATTGGCGCTGCTTTTGTTTGTGAGTTGGCAGGGTCAACTCCTCAAACACGAAGCTTTGCCCAACTTGAAGGTTGGCATAGTTGGCGCCGCCGCCCGCAATGCCAATATTCCCGCTGCATGCAACAAGGGCATCAATGAAGCGAATCGTATTGCCGCCATTTTTATAGCGTTGTAAGCCAAGCCCCATAAAGGTAGAAGTTGGTTTGTCCCCATAAACATGAGCTAATTTAGTGATCACTTCACAAGGGACTTCCGTCATTTCACTAATTTTTTCGATTGAGATGCTGTTAAGGAGCTGTTCCACCTCATCAAAGCCCGCGGTAAATTGCTCAATAAAACTGCGGTCTTCTACTCCTAAGCGGAGCATTTCCTTGATAATTCCCGCCGCTAATAGTCCGTCCATCCCAGGTTTGATCGATATATAGTCATCGGCAATTTTCGCCGTTGCATTAAAAATAGGGTCAATAACCACTAGTTTCGCGCCAAGCCTTTTCGCTTCTAAAAGTTTTTCGTAAAAGTGCATATTTGTGCGGGCGACATTTCGTCCCCAGACAATAATATTTTTGCTGTTGTAAAGATCATCTGGTTCGTGGCTGTAAGCATCGCCAAAGTCCCACTTTTGTGCTTCAATTCCTGCTCCCCAGCAGAGCGAGCCGTAAAGCTCGGTCACACCGCCATAGCAATTAAAGAAACGCTGGTCGAGGTTTTTCAATAAGCCATTATTCGCATAGTCATGGCTGTGTAAAACAGCGGTAGAACCGTACTGTTCTTTTATTTGTTTTAATTTATCAGCAATCTCATTAAGTGCCTGTTCCCAGGAAATTTGCTCAAATTGACCGTTTATCTTTTTTAATGGATGCAACAACCGTTGCGAGGAGTTTGTCCTTGTTTCGAGCATCCGTCCCCGTCCGCAAATTTTCCCTTGTGTGATCGGATGGGAGGGATCTCCTTCTACTTTAATGACCCGGCCATTTTCGACTGTTACATTAAAACCGCAGCTATCCCAGCAATTTAACGGACATGCTGCCTTACGTATTTGTGCCAATTTCCCCATCCCCTATGTGAAAAATTCTATTTCTACTTTTCTAATAAGAATAATATAGTTTTCCATTAAAAAAAAGCATGAACTACTCCTCATGCTTCACCAAAATTTTCTTCATTTTCCTTGAAAATTCTCTCCTTGGTATGAGAACGCTGTGACCGCAGCCCTCACATTTGATCCGAACATCCATCCCCATGCGGATCACCTTCCAACGATTTGTTCCACAGGGATGCTGTTTCTTCATCTCGACAACATCATTTAAGGCAAATTCTTTTTCTTCCATTGCAAAATCTCCCCTTATTTTGGTTGTTCAGATCCATACATGACCACTCTTGGAGTTGGTGCTTTAATGCCATTCTCGTCTAATTGAAGCTTGATATCCCTTCGAATATTTCGAGAAACAGCCGCTTGCTTCATAGGCTGTGTTTCTGCGACAACCCGTAAAACAACCTCGGTTGCACCCATTGTTTGAATCCCTAATAGCTCAGGGGCTTTAACTAACTCTTCATATTGGGCAGGCATAAACTGAATGGTTTCCTCAATTACCTTTTCCGCCTTCGCTATGTCCTCACCATAGGCGATGGCAATATCAACAACAGCGATACTATTATTTATTGAGAAATTGGTTACTTCGATGATACTGCCATTTGGTAAAATATGCAGTTCCCCGGTCCAGCTTTTTATTTTTGTGGTTCTTAACCCTATAGTTTCGACATTACCTTCATATTGTCCTATGCGAACATGATCACCGACTGAAAATTGATCCTCAAAAATAATAAAAAAGCCAGAAATAATATCCTTCACTAAACTTTGTGCACCAAAACCAACGGCTAAACCAACAACCCCCGCTCCGGCAATCAGTGCTTTTACATCAATTCCTAACACAGAAAGGATCATCATAAAAGCGATAAAATAAACCACATAAGAAAGGACATTATCAAGCAGCCTTGAGAGCGTTTCTTCACGCCGATCTGATGTATTGAGCGGAGAGAGGTTTCTAATTTTAAAGATATTATGGATCATCAATTTTCCAATTCGAATCAAGATATTGGTAATGACCAAAATCGCAAGGATTTTTAGAAAGGCTTCACCCATATTCAACCATGTATCTTCATTTTGAAATTTATCGATTAATTTTTGCATTCCCTTTTGTGTGAGACTCATTCAGACACCATCCTCTAATAACTTCATAATCCACATCTATTTTAGCAATTATTCTGCGCAGTTAATAGCATAATGAATTTTCCTTTTTCTCCCCAGTTCATGTATAGATTTACTGAAAATTCCGTATACTAATAAGACTATTTACTGCGAGGGAGTGACTTAATGAATCTGAAGACCAGTTTTTTTGACAGGAGGGCTAAGACGCGAATCAGCCACGATGATTTGCATGCGGCTGAAAATCTAGCTGAAGAGTTGCTTGCTGTGATTCCCAGTCTGACAAAGCGCCCAATTGTCTTTGTTTGTATTGGTACCGACCGCTCCACAGGGGATTCATTAGGACCACTTGTTGGGACACTGCTGGAAGAAAAGGGTATAAGGTCGTTTTATGTGTACGGAACATTAGATGAACCGATTCATGCCGTCAATCTTTCTGAAAAACTAAAGGAAATCCATGCAAAACATGATGACCCCTATATTATTGGGATTGATGCTTGTTTGGGCAGGATTAAAAATGTCGGAGTCATTCAATTAGGAAATGGTCCTGTCAAACCAGGAGCTGGAGTAAACAAAGAACTTCCCGCGGTCGGAGATATACATATCACCGGCATCGTCAATGTCAGTGGGTTTATGGAGTTTTTTGTCCTGCAAAACACCCGCTTAAATCTTGTCATGAGAATGGCAAAAACGATTGCCAATGGGATCTATCAAGCAAGCCTGTTATACCCTAAACAAACCTGGACGGAATTAAACTTAAATTGGCTCGAAGAAGAGAAGACAAATTAAAAGAGCAAACGGTGTTATATCCGATTGCTCTTTTATTTCTATTGGCTACAAATAGTGATGGTAATAATAAAGAACGGTTACAATCAGTCCCGTTACAACAATGCCTGGCAGCAAATTGGCTACTTTAATTTTCACCATTCCGGTTAAATTTAGGCCAATCGCAAAAATCATGATCCCACCCGTAGCCGTCATTTCAACAATAAACTGATCCATTAATGCTTGGGGAACAAATCGATCAATCTGGGTAGCAAACAGGGCAATCAACCCTTCATAAAGGACAACCGGAATCGCAGAAAAAATAACGCCTATCCCTAAAGTTGTCGTTAAGATTAACGCCGTAAATCCATCGATCAATGATTTGGTGTACAAAACAGCATGATCGCCGCGGATGCCGCTATCAAGTGCACCAATAATCGCCATCGCCCCAATTACAAAGATGAGGGTAGCAGTGACAAACCCTTCTGAGATACTCCCTTTTCCATTGTTAGAGCCGACTTTCTGCTCAAGCCATATACCTAAGTCATTTAATTTATCCTCTAATTTGAGAGCCTCGCCGGCCACAGCTCCAACCACCAAACTAATAATAACAATGAGAAAGTTTTCACTCTTCAAGCCCATTTGCAACCCTAAAACCATGACGGACAACCCGATGGCATACATGACAGTAACCTTCATTCCTTCTGGGATGCGGTTTAACAACTTCCCAAGAAGCGTTCCAATGACTATTAACAGCCCATTTACAAGTGTTCCTAATAAAAACATCCTATTTCCACCTTTTTCTTCGACCTTCGAAATATATACCTAATAAACTATCATATTTACCCAAAAAAATAAACCATCGAAATGATGGTTATAAGGATTCATTTTGATCAAGCATTTCCAGAATTCGTTCAAGATCATCTTGAGAGAAAAATTCAATTTCAATTTTCCCTTTATTATTATTCTGCTTAATGTTTACAGTCGTTCCAAACCGTTCACGCAGGGTGTGTTCACGTTCCAGGATAAACACATCTTTTTTCTTTTCTGGCTTTTTTGTTTCACGTGAAACACTTTCGTTTAAGTGCTGAATCAGTTTTTCTAACTGACGGACGCTGAGCGCTTCCTTGATGATCTTTTCCACTAATGCAGGAACTTTTGCCTTTTCCCTGAGTCCTAACAAGGCACGGCCATGTCCCATTGATATCTTAGCAGTGGATATTAACTCTTGAATGTTCGGAGGGAGGGAAAGCAGACGAACATGGTTCGCTACATGCGGCCGGCTTTTGCCTAATCGCTTCGCTACCTCTTCTTGGGTTAGCTTTAACTTTTCCATTAATGTTTGATACGCTAAACCCTCTTCGATGGGATTTAAATCTTCCCGCTGCAGATTTTCAAGGACGGCCAATTCCATCATTTGCTGCTCTGAAAGGTCGCGGACAACAGCCGGGACTGTTTCAAGCTTTGCTTCCTTTGCAGCCCGAAAACGCCGTTCACCGACAACAATTTCATACCCTCTAAGGCTTTTTCTAACGACGATTGGCTGTATGATTCCATGTTCTAAAATAGAATCTTTTAATTCATCAATTGCCTCTTGTTGAAAGGTTTTTCGCGGCTGGTAAGGGTTGGGGCGCAGTTCCTTAAGCTTGATTTCTTGAACTGTTTCTTCCTTGCCAACATCCGTAAAAATTGCGTTTAGTCCCTTTCCTAAACCTTTAGCCATTTGAGACCACTTCCTTCGCTAAATCTAAATACACCTCAGCACCACGCGATTTCGAATCATAAGTAATGATTGGTTCCCCATGGCTTGGTGCTTCACTTAGACGGACATTCCTTGGAATAATGGTTTTATACACTTTATCTTGAAAATACTTTTTTACTTCTTCAATTACTTGAAGGCCAAGATTGGTTCGAGCATCAAGCATCGTTAATAAGACGCCTTCAATTTTCAAATCCTGATTCAAATGCTTTTGAACAAGTCTTACTGTACTTAATAATTGGCTTAAGCCTTCTAACGCATAGTACTCACATTGAACAGGAATTAAGACAGCATCAGAGGCCGTTAACGCATTGATCGTCAATAAGCCTAACGATGGCGGACAGTCAATAATAATATAATCAAATTGATCTTTAACCTCTCCAAGTGCTCGTTTCAGACGAACTTCTCTAGAAATCGTCGGAACCAATTCAATTTCTGCTCCTGCCAGCTGAATTGTTGCTGGTATCGCATACAAATTTTCGACCGATGTTTGTTTAATAACATCCTTTGCTTCTACATCATCTACTAAAACATCATATATGCATTGGTCAACTTCTGCCTTTTCAATACCAATCCCGCTTGTTGCGTTTCCCTGCGGGTCCGTATCGACTAGCAGGACACGTTTCCCAATATATGCTAAGCAGGCCCCTAGGTTGACAGAGGTAGTCGTTTTACCGACTCCGCCTTTTTGATTCGCGATTGCAAGAATTTTGCCCACGATGTCACCTACCCTTTTATTCTCTCAAAGTTTTATTCTATGTTTCTATTAAATTCTATTAAAATACTAGTCATTTGGCTAATCTAAACTGAATTTATGATAGGAAAATTTCCATTCCTTTATTTTAGCATGAAACAGAAAGGTTGTTGGATTTTTTCTAAAAATATTCAAATTTTCAATTAGTTTATATCTGTGATTTAGAGGGGGAATGGACATTAATTATCCATAAATTACTATTTATTACGAAAATTCCTCAAGTAAAGGCTCTTTATACTGAAATGTTGATTTCCGCTCCAATCAACATAGTGCCAAAATCAATATTGATCTTTAACATAATAAAAAGAACCAAACTTGTGATTTCGTTTGGTTCTAGCATCTATTATTCTATTGATCTTACTTTTTCTTTGGTATGCGAATTGTAAATTGGTAGAATTCATCAAATTCTTCTTCTTCAGCATCGAGGTTAATCCCGCTGTCCGTTACCATTGTTAATGATTGACGGATGGTATTTACGGCGATTCTCATATCTTTACTGAAAGCCTTCCGTTTCGGCTTTGGCTTTTCGCTTTTTTGTTCAAGCAGTTTGACCACACGTTCCTCTGTCTGCTTGACATTAAAATTCTTTTCAATAATTTCAGCCAATAGCACCACTTGTTTTTCTGGATCTTTAAGAGGGATCAGTGCACGTGCATGACGCTCTGTAATAATTTTATTTAACAATGCCTCTTGAATAGGCTGCGGCAATTTAAGAAGACGAAGCTTGTTGGCAACGGTTGACTGCCCTTTCCCAAGGCGTTGTGCTAATGCTTCTTGGGTTAAATTGTGCAATTCCAGCAATTTCCCATACGCCATCGCTTCTTCAATCGGCGACAGCTCTTCCCGTTGTAAATTCTCAATTAAAGCAACAGAGGCCGTTTCAGTATCTGATAAATTTTTTATAATGGCTGGTGCTTCGGTCCAACCGAGCTTTTTCATCGCACGAAAACGGCGTTCCCCAGCAATAATTTCATATTGGTCAATGGCAAACTCTCTAACGACAATCGGTTGAATGATCCCATGAATGTGAATTGTTCGCGCTAATTCTTCAATTTTCTCTTCATCAAAAACCGTACGAGGCTGAAATCGGTTTGCAACAATATGGTCAATTGGAATCTTTTTTATTTCCTCGTTTTTTTCTACAATTAGCTCTTTTTCAAGCGCAACCTCTTGTTCTCCCTTATCGCCGAGGCCAAAAAAGCGTGTAAACGATTGCTTCATCCCCAACACCACCTTTACGAAACTCCCTATTACTTATTCTCTGAATACAGACATTCTTCCTGCCTAGAATAACATGTTTATTGAAAAATTGTTAGCACTCCAAATCCGTTTTTCTTATTCAATCGGTGTCTTTCCTGGTGTCCCAGGCTTGCGCGGGTATTTCTTTGGTGTTTGTTTTTCCTTTTTAATGATTAAAATATTCCGCTCGCTTTCTTCCATTGGCAATGTAAAGGTGTGCATATCTTCCAACCTTCCGCCCAGAATGGAAATTGCCTTTTGACCGATCTCTAATTCATCTTTCGCATGGGCAGCTTTCATGGCAATAAAGTGTCCGCCTACTTTAACAAGTGGCAGGCAGAGCTCGCTCAACACAGACATTCTTGCCACGGCCCTAGCGGTTACGACTTCAAAATTTTCACGGAAATTTGGATTTACCCCAAAGGTTTCGGCGCGATCATGAATAAAATGAACATTTTCCAATTTTAATTCCTTCGCGAGATGATTTAAAAACGAAATGCGCTTGTTTAGTGAATCAACAATCGTCACTTCGATATGTGGGAAAACTATTTTTAGCGGAATACTAGGGAACCCCGCTCCCGCCCCCACATCACAAAGATGGAAAGGCTTTGTAAAATCAAAATAGAAGGAAGCCGTAATCGAATCATAAAAATGCTTTAGATACACTTCAGCTTTATCCGTAATGGCGGTTAAATTCATTTTTTCATTCCACTCGACCAATGTCTCAAAGTACATTTCAAATTGGCCGAGCTGTTCACTTGAAAGGGAGATCCCCTTTTCCCTTAGGTTTGCTGCAAATTGTTCAATGATCATTCAATAATCTTCCTCACATAATTATTCATTTGAAACTCTAGCTATTTTGCCTTGTTCTAGGTACACAAGCAGGATCGAAACATCCGCTGGATTCACTCCTGAAATCCGGGATGCCTGGGCAATTGATAGCGGTTTGACTAGTTTTAGTTTCTGTCTGGCTTCTGTCGCAAGGCCTGACACCATGTCATAATCAATATTCTCAGGGATTTTCTTATCTTCCATTTTCTTTAAGCGGTCAACCTGTTGTAGTGACTTGGTAATATAGCCCTCATATTTTAACTGGATTTCAACCTGTTCCTTCACATCTTCATCAAGGCTGACATCACTTGGAAAAATGGTTTCAAGCAGTTCATAGTTCATTTCTGGTCTTTTTAATAAATCAGAAGCGCGGATTCCATCCTTTAATTCACTGCCGCCAATGCTTCGAATCAGCTCTTGAACCTCAGCCGTCGGTTTCAAAAACGTCGACTCTAAACGCTGCTTTTCAGCCTCAATTGCGTCTTTCTTTGCTAAAAATCGTTCGTATCGGTCATCACGAATCAGTCCGATTTGATGGCCTATTTCGGTTAAGCGTAAATCAGCATTATCATGTCGTAACAGTAGGCGATACTCTGCTCTTGACGTTAACAATCTGTATGGCTCATTTGTTCCTTTAGTGATCAAATCATCAATTAAAACTCCAATATACGCATCGGAACGACTTAAAATTAACTGGTCACGGCCAATCGCTTTCAGTCCTGCATTGATACCAGCCATGATTCCTTGTCCTGCTGCTTCTTCATAGCCGGAAGTTCCATTAATTTGACCCGCCGTATACAGTCCTTCAACCACTTTGGTTTCCAGGGTAGGCCATAACTGTGTTGGCACAATCGCATCGTATTCAATCGCATATCCAGCTCTCATCATTTGCACATTTTCAAGCCCTGGAACGGTTTTAAGAATTTCCTGCTGTACATCTTCCGGTAAGCTCGTGGATAGACCCTGTACATAGACTTCCTTTGTGTGTCTTCCTTCAGGCTCAAGGAAAATCTGATGGCGCGGCTTATCATTAAAGCGGACGACCTTATCTTCAATCGATGGACAATACCTTGGTCCTGTCCCTTTAATCATTCCGGAATACATTGGAGAACGATGTAGATTGGCGTCAATTAACTGATGGGTGCGTTCATTGGTATAGGTCAACCAGCATGGCAGTTGGTCCGTAATATATTTCGTTGTTTCATAGGAAAAAGATCGTGGAACTTCGTCGCCAGGCTGGATTTCAGTTTTACTATAATCAATCGTATTACTATTAACACGTGGCGGAGTTCCAGTCTTAAAACGGACAAGGTCGAAACCAAGCTCCTCTAAATGTTCTGACAGCTTAATCGATGGCTGCTGATTATTTGGACCACTTGAATATTTCAACTCACCAAGGATAATTTCCCCACGCAAATAGGTTCCGGTTGTAATGACGACCGTTTTTGAGCGGTAGACCGCACCTGTCTTTGTGATAACCCCTTTAGAAATTCCATCCTCGACAATCAGTTTCTCGACCATCCCTTGGAGTAAGGTTAGATTCGGTTCTTCCTCAAGTGTTTTTTTCATTTCATGCTGGTAAGCAAATTTATCAGCCTGCGCTCTTAACGCGCGGACAGCTGGACCTTTTCCCGTGTTCAGCATTCTCATTTGGATATAGGTTTTATCAATATTTCGACCCATTTCCCCGCCCAGAGCATCTATTTCACGAACGACGATCCCCTTAGCTGGTCCGCCAACGGATGGGTTACATGGCATAAAGGCAACCATATCAAGATTGATGGTAATCATTAATGTTTTGGCGCCAAGTCTTGCCGCCGCAAGGCCCGCTTCACAGCCGGCATGGCCTGCTCCAACGACAATGACGTCATAATTTCCTGCTTCGTATTGCATATAGTCACTCCTCTTTCTATTTCCCTAAACAGAATTGCGAAAATAACTGGTCGATCAGGCTTTCGTGGACACTCTCGCCAATGATTTCGCCAAGTAATTCCCATGTTCTTGTTAAATCTATTTGAACAATATCAATAGGGGTACCCATTTCGACCCCATCAATTGCTTCTTCGATTGTCTTTAAGCTTTGGTGCAATAGTGCAATATGACGACTGTTTGAAACATAGGTCATATCGCCTGCATCAATCGAGCCTGCAAAAAATAACGAAGCGATCGCTTCCTCTAACTCATCGACGCCACGGTCCTCAAGTAGTGAAGTAGTGACAATCTTATGCACTTTTGCTAACTCATTCACTTTCTCCAGATCAATTTGCTGCGGCAAATCCGTTTTATTGACGATAACGATAACATCCATCCCTTTGACCACTTCAAAAAGCTGCTCATCTTCCATACTTAACTTGTCAGCGTAATTTAAAACAAGCAAAATTAAATCCGCGTCTTGTAAAACTTGGCGGGAACGCTCCACTCCAATTCGTTCGACAATATCCTCTGTTTCCCTAATTCCTGCCGTGTCCAAAAGTCGCAATGGGACACCGCGAACATTCACGTATTCTTCAATTACATCCCTTGTGGTTCCAGGAATATCTGTCACAATCGCCTTGTTTTCATGAACTAGACTGTTTAATAGCGAGGATTTTCCTACATTCGGACGGCCAACAATCGCAGTAGACAGTCCTTCTCGTAAAATTTTCCCCTGTTCCGACGTTTGCAATAGCTTTTTGATCTCTTCCCGAACAAAACGGGCCTTCTCTGCTAACATCTTATGAGTCATTTCTTCGACATCGTCATATTCCGGATAATCTATATTCACTTCCACATGGGCAAGGATTTCTAAAATCTCCTGCCGTAGTCTTCGAATTAATTTCGACAGGCGCCCTTCCATTTGTCCCAAGGCAACGTTCATCGCGCGATCCGTTTTTGCCCTGATTAAATCCATTACCGCTTCCGCTTGGGATAAATCAATCCGTCCATTTAAAAATGCCCTCTTTGTAAACTCTCCAGGTTCCGCGAGTCTCGCTCCATTCGTTAACACCTGCTGAAGAACTCTATTCACAGAAACAATCCCGCCATGGCAGTTTATTTCAACAACATCCTCTTTTGTAAAAGTTTTTGGCCCTTTCATGACAGACACCATAACCTCTTCAACCACTTGCCCCGTATTAGGGTCTATCAAGTGTCCATAGTGGATCGTATGGGTTGCTGCTTCAGTCAGCCTTTTCCCACCGATACTCCTAAATAGCTTGTCTGCTATCGGGAATGCTTCATCCCCGCTCAAACGCACAATCGCAATCGCACCCTCGCCCATCGGAGTCGATATTGCCGCAATCGTATCAGATTCCATTTCCTTCACCTCACATTTAAAAAATCGGTTCATCTATATAAAAAATATTTTTTCTCCAAAACAATAGAATACCACATCATTTTCTGTGGAAAAAGTAATCCCTCTTCCAAATAATTAATCCACAATTCACTTCTATCTCATTATTATTTTAACTTATCCACATGTGAATAACAATAAAACGAAAAATGTGAAAAAATTGAATGTTATCAACAGGCTCATTTTTTAAAAATTCGACAAAAAAAGACACCCTATCATTCAATAGGATGCCTTTGTGATTTTGTTTTAAAGTTTAAATCCTTATCTTTTTGATGCTGGAGTAATCACAATAAAGCGATGTGGCTCCGATCCATCAGAAAGTGTTTTGACGCGTTTATTATCAGATAAAGCAGCATGAATCACTTTTCGCTCATAGGAAGGCATCGGCTCTAAGGTTACATCTTTTCCTGACTTAACCACCTTTTGGGCGAGACGATGGGCTAATTGAATCAGCGTTTCATTTCTTCTTTTTCGGTAATCCTCCGCGTCCAAGATCACGGTTAAATACTGATTCGAAAAACGATTTAGCACTAATTGCGTCAAATATTGAAGCGAATTTAATGTTTGACCTCTTTTTCCAATCAATAACGCAATCTTTTCACCCGTCATAATAAAATGAACATGTTTACCGTCGCGTTTGATTTCTATTTCTGCGGGCGCTCCCATCTGTTCACTTACTTGATTAAGAAATTTCTTTGCTTCTTCAATGGGATCAATAATAACGGTTACTTTTACAACAGCTGGACGTGAACCAAAAATACCAAAAATCCCTTTTTTCCCTTGATCAATAATGTCAATATCTGTGCGGTCTTTGCTGGTTTGTAATTGAGCTAAAGCTGATTTTACTGCTTCTTCGACAGTTTGTCCTGTAGCAGTTACCTGTTTCACTTTTTTGCTCCTCCCGCATTACCGGATGCTTTTGCCATTTTCAAATCCGGTCCTTTAATAAAATAGGTTTGCACAATCATAAAAATATTTCCTACTACCCAGTACAACGAAAGCGCGGCGGGGAAACTAAAGGCAAAAACAACAATCATGATTGGCATCATCCAAAGCATCATCGCCATTTGTGGATTCTGATCTTGTCCAGCCATCATAATTTTTTGCTGAATAAACGTGGTTATACCTGCTACTATCGGCAAAATATAGTAAGGATCTTTATCACCAAGGTCAAACCATAGGAAATTATCGTTTGCAATTTCCCTTGTTCGTGAGATGGCATGGTAAAAACCAATTAAAATTGGCATTTGTACAATTAATGGAAAACAGCCAGCCATTGGATTTACACCATGTTTTGAAAAAAGTGCCATGGTTTCCTGTTGCAGCTTTTGCTGTGTTTTTTGATCTTTAGAACTGTATTTCTTTTTCAGTTCGGCCATTTCTGGCTGCAATGCCTGCATCGCTTTTGAACTTCTTGTCTGCTTGATCATTAGCGGCAAAATCGCAAGGCGGATCAGGATAGTTACGACAATAATCGATAACCCAAAACTGCCCCCGAGAATAAGCGCCCCTTCTTTGATCAACCAGGATAAAGGATAGACAATGTACTCATTCCAAAAGCCTGAACTCTCCGATGTGATTGGCTTCTTAATTTCACTGCATCCTGTTAGGAACATAAATACAGAAAGTAAACCAATACCTAGTAATATTCGTTTTTTCAACCAAATTTTCCTCCTTACAATAAAGATAATGAACAGTTTAGAATCAAATCTATGTACAATTTATTTTGGATGATTTCAAAGGTATTTTATCACTTAGGCAAAGGAATTGTCTTCAATAGGATATAATATTCAACGAATTCCTTTGCAAATTTTGTCCTTAAAGTCACTTTTTCAAAACCTTCCCAACTTTAAGTACATGGGTTAAACTTTTTTTCACCTCAAAAAAATCCATTTCAGCTGCTGGTTTCCTGGCAATAATCACGTAATCATTCCCTGGTGCTAACTGTTCGTTCAGTTCAAAAATGGATTGTCTTACATACCTTTTAATTCTGTTCCTTGTCACCGCATTTCCAATCTTCTTACTCACCGACAGGCCAATGCGAAAATAGTCTTGTCCCTCTTTTTTTAATGAATAGACGACAAATTGCCTATTTGCAAATGATTGGCCCTTTTGAAATGCCGTTTGAAATTCTTTATTTTTTTTAATACGCAGCTCTTTTTTCATAAAAACACCTTCAGTCGGATTAGAAAAAAGACCACTGACTTTGCAGTGGTCTATGCTGATAATACTTTTCTTCCCTTTAGACGACGACGAGCTAGAACCTTACGGCCATTAGCTGAGCTCATACGACTACGGAAGCCATGAACTTTACTGTGTTTACGGCTATTTGGTTGATATGTTCTTTTCATTATATGACACCTCCCTGAGGAATAGCTATCAAGTTTAAATGACAGTCTTACTTATTATAAAGACCTCACCATAAAATTGTCAACTACTCTTCACTATTGTTTCCATTTCCAAATTTTATTGAACATGAATTTGCTAATTTCCAGAAATTCTATAGCTATAAGAATAGATCTGAACCATGAAAGTGGAATTCTTATTTTTACTCCCATAATTCATCCAGCCCTTTCTCCTGGAAGGTCCGAATATCCTGTGGATAAATTTTCGACATTTTTTTCACATTCTACACAAGATATTGACAGGTTTTGCACAAAACATCTACTTGTGGACAATTACTGTGCACATATTGTTACAGTTGTGGATAAACTACGAAAAGGCATTGCACATCAAGCAATTATTTGATATCATATTTGTGTTTTCACTCTGAATAACTTTATCCACAATAATACGTTATCCACAATTTGTGGATATCATGTGGATAGTTTATCCGAGGGTACTGCAGAAAGTTGTCCACAAGAGGTGGATATTGTCGAAACTCCATTTTACTTCCTTATTATTTATTATCCACATTCACTATTTCGTATATTTATAAATTAATAGGTTGTACTGACGGTATAATTAAGAAAAGCACGTTATTTTATAAAAAAAACACAACAAAGGAGGGATATTATTTGGAAAATATTGCGGATCTTTGGCATGCTGCATTAGCCAATATAGAAAAAAAAATAAGCAAACCAAGCTTTGATACCTGGCTTAAGTCCACAAAGGCCCATTCCCTTCAAGGCGATTTGCTAATCATCACTGCTCCCAATGAGTTTGCTCGTGATTGGCTGGAAGAGCGTTATTCGCAGCTAATCTCTGGGATCCTCTATGAAATTACCGGAGAAGAGCTTTCTGTTAAGTTTATCATTCCGCAAAATCAAAACGAGACAGAAAGTGATGTCCTGCTGCCACCAAAAAAGGTAAAAAAGGACGATGACCATGGGGAATTTCCTCAGGGTATTCTAAATCAGAAATACACTTTTGATACGTTTGTTATAGGCTCAGGCAACCGTTTTGCCCACGCTGCATCACTGGCAGTTGCCGAAGCACCAGCCAAAGCATACAATCCCCTCTTTATTTATGGAGGAGTTGGATTAGGAAAAACGCACTTAATGCATGCAATTGGCCATTATGTCTTAGATCATAACCCTGCAGCAAAAGTGGTTTATTTATCATCAGAAAAATTTACAAATGAATTTATTAACTCGATTCGTGACAATAAAGCAGAGAGTTTCCGCAATAAATATCGAAATGTCGATATTTTACTTATAGATGATATTCAATTTTTAGCTGGAAAAGAATCAACACAAGAAGAATTTTTTCATACCTTCAATGCTCTTCATGAGGAAAGCAAACAGATTATTATCTCCAGCGACCGGCCGCCTAGAGAAATTCCAACGTTAGAGGACCGGCTCAGGTCACGGTTTGAATGGGGATTGATTACAGATATTACACCGCCCGATTTGGAAACGAGAATTGCCATTCTTCGCAAAAAAGCTAGAGCCGAAGGATTAGATATACCTAACGAGGTAATGCTTTATATCGCCAATCAAATTGATACAAACATCCGGGAGCTAGAAGGAGCACTGATCCGAGTGGTCGCCTATTCTTCCTTAATCAATAAAGATATTAATGCTAATTTAGCAGCAGAGGCATTAAAAGATATTATTCCAAGTTCAAAGCCTAAAGTAATAACCATTCTGGATATTCAGAAGACAGTCGGGGAACTCTTTAGTATAAAACTCGAGGACTTTAAGGCAAAAAAGCGGACAAAGTCGCTTGCCTTTCCTAGACAAATTGCAATGTACCTATCACGGGAATTAACCGATTATTCTTTGCCAAAAATAGGAGAAGAATTTGGCGGCCGCGATCATACGACTGTCATACATGCTCATGAGAAAATTTCCAAACTTCTTCAGACCGATGCCCAGCTGCAAAGGCAAATGAAAGAACTGCATGAACTATTAAAAGTTTAGGCAGTTATTGGTGTTTTTTCCTTTCAAATATGTGAATAACTTCTTTGCATTTACACACAGTCTGTCCACATGTGGATAGGCTGTGTTTCCGTTGAAATAATCCAGTTATCCACATATCAACAGGCCCTACTAGTACTTCTACTCTTTTTTTTAAAAAATATATTATGTTATAGCTATAAAAAATATGCTTAAAACGGAGGAATACATGCGATGAAATTTATCATTCAAAGAGATCGGTTAGTTCAGAGTGTTCAAGACGTTATGAAGGCTGTTACTACAAGAACAACAATCCCTATCTTAACCGGAATTAAAATCACAGCTACATCTGAAGGTGTTACCCTAACAGGAAGTGATTCCGATATTTCCATTGAATCCTTTATTCCAAAAGAGGATGCTGGTGATGAAATTATTGAATTGAAACAAGCAGGAGCGATCGTTCTCCAAGCAAAAGTATTTAGTGAAATTGTCAAAAAGCTCCCGACTGATTCGGTTGAAATTGAAGTCTTAGGCTCGCTTCAAACGGTCATTCGTTCTGGAAAATCTGAATTTAACTTGATTGGCCTGGATGCTGAAGAGTATCCTCACCTTCCACAGATCGAAGAAAATAATAAATTTCATATTGCAACAGATCTTTTAAAAGCGATGATTCGCCAAACTCATTTTGCAGTGTCCTCCTCAGAAACACGCCCGATCTTGACAGGTGTAAACTGGAAGGTTGAAAACGGGGAACTAAACTGTATTGCAACAGATAGTCACCGGCTCGCGCTTCGAAAGGCAAAGATCGAAATAGCGAACAACGAAAATTATAATGTGGTCATTCCAGGAAAAAGCTTGAATGAGTTGAGTAAGATTATTGATGACAGCCATGACTTAATTGATATTGTTATTACCGAGAATCAAATATTATTTAAAGCGAAGCACTTATTATTTTTCTCAAGATTGTTAGAAGGAAATTATCCGGATACCTCTCGTTTAATTCCGAATGAAAGTAAAACGGATGTGACGGTAAATACAAAGGAATTCTTGCATGCAATTGATCGTGCCTCTTTGCTGGCAAGAGAAGGAAGAAACAATGTTGTCAAATTTTCGATAATTGAAGGCGGAATTATTGAAATTTCTTCAAATACTCCTGAGGTCGGGAAGGTAGTCGAGGAAATTCAAAGCGAAGCCATCGAGGGTGAAGAATTAAAGATTTCTTTTAGTGCCAAATATATGATGGATGCATTAAAGGCGCTTGAAGGAACAGATGTTAGGGTAAGCTTTACTGGAGCCATGCGCCCGTTCGTCATTCGCCCGCTTCATGATGAAACGATTTTGCAATTAATATTACCCGTTCGAACATACTAAATTTATAGAGCCTAAACCCATATGCCACCACACATTGGTGGCTTTCTTTTAGTTTCCTTTGTATCTCTGTGAAATATTTAGTAAAATAAAGTATTGAGACCATTTTAGAAACGAGGGTGACGATTTGCCTGAAAAAATTAAGATCGATACTGAATTTATTACGCTGGGTCAATTTCTTAAATTGGCTGAAGTAATTCAATCGGGCGGCATGGCAAAATGGTTTTTAAGTGAACATGATATATTGATTAATGGCGAACAAGATCAAAGAAGAGGAAGAAAGCTGCGCACCGGTGACAAAATCCAAATTGCTGGTTTTGGGGAGTTTGTGATTACCGAGTAATTATCAAAATAATTACCGAGTAGCAAGGCTAAAGGATGTCGTTTGCATGTATATCGAAAAATTAGCGCTAACAAATTATCGAAACTACGAAGAATTGTTCGTAGAATTTGAAAATAAAGTAAATGTCATCCTGGGTGAAAACGCCCAAGGTAAAACAAACGTCATGGAATCTATTTATGTTTTGGCCATGGCGAAGTCGCACCGGACCTCCAATGATAAAGAACTTATTCGCTGGGACCAAGAGTATGCTAAAATAGAGGGTAGGGTTCAAAAACAACACAGCTCATTGCCGCTGCAATTAATTATTTCTAAAAAGGGCAAAAAAGCAAAATGCAACCATATTGAGCAGCAAAAATTAAGTCAATATGTAGGCAATATGAATGTGGTTATGTTTGCTCCTGAGGACCTTAACTTAGTGAAAGGCAGCCCGCAGGTCCGAAGACGATTTATTGATATGGAAATTGGACAGGTATCGCCCATTTATTTACATGATATGAGTCAATATCAAAAAATTCTCCAGCAGCGTAATCATTTTTTGAAAATGTTACAGATCAGAAAACAGACCGATCAGACCATGCTTGAGATATTAACGGAACAATTTATCCAGATGGCTGTGAAAATTGTGGCGAAAAGGTTTGAATTCCTGCGCTTACTTCAGAATTGGGCAAAACCGATTCATCAAGGGATTTCAAGAGGCTTGGAAACGCTCGAAATTACCTATAAACCGTCGGTAGAGGTATTAGAAGATCAAAATTTGTCGAAGATGATAGCATGCTTTGAAGAAAAATTCAGCAAGGTTAGAACTAGGGAAATTGAGCGAGGTACTACGCTTTTCGGTCCCCATCGTGATGATCTGCTTTTTTATGTAAACGGTAGAGACGTTCAAACATTTGGATCACAAGGTCAGCAACGTACCACAGCACTATCTGTAAAGTTTGCAGAAATTGAATTAATTTCTGCTGAAATTGGTGAATATCCCATTTTACTGCTAGATGATGTTTTATCGGAATTAGATGACTATCGGCAGTCTCACTTGCTTAATACCATCCAAGGAAGAGTTCAAACCTTCGTGACTACCACAAGTGTCGAGGGTATTGACCATCAAACATTAAGGGAAGCTTCCACGTTTATCGTTGAAGCTGGTGTCATAAAGAAAATTAATTGAGGTGTACCATGTATATCCATATCGGGGAAGATATTAATATTAGGGCAAGAGATATTATTTCTATCTTGGATAAAGAGAGTGCAAACAACTCGCCGCTTGTAGAGGAGTTCATCAGTCAACGTAAAGAAAAGGTAATCAATCTATCGAAAAACCCCTTTAAATCAGTCATTATTACATATGACAATGTTTACTTATCCCCGATTTCTTCAGGAACTTTAAAGAAACGATCAACTCAAATGAATATACATGAATTTTGATATTTATTTATTTTTTAATTAACGATATAGATATATTTTTGTCAGAAGGTGCAGGTGAACAAGCATGACTTTGGAACAAAAAGCAGTCGAAGAAGCATATGGTGCGGATCAGATACAGGTTCTTGAAGGACTTGAAGCTGTTCGAAAAAGACCCGGTATGTACATTGGTTCAACAAGTGGTAAAGGTCTTCATCATCTTGTTTGGGAAATTGTTGATAACAGTATTGACGAGGCGCTGGCTGGTTTCTGTGATGAAATCAATGTCATTATTGAAGAAGACAACAGCATCACGGTAAAGGATAATGGCCGTGGAATCCCAGTCGGAATTCAGGAAAAAATGGGTAGACCAGCGGTAGAAGTCATTATGACTGTGCTGCACGCCGGCGGTAAATTCGGCGGCGGAGGATATAAGGTATCCGGAGGACTGCATGGTGTTGGTGCGTCAGTAGTTAATGCCCTTTCCACGGAACTTGAGGTATATGTACACAGGGATGGTCATATTTACTCCATTAAATTTGAGCGCGGCGCGGTAGTTCAAGAATTAGAGGTCATTGGAACGACTGATATCACGGGTACAGTTACGCACTTTAAACCAGATGGTGAGATTTTTACAGAAACATTAGTATATGAATATGACATTCTAGCCACTAGACTTCGTGAACTTGCCTTCCTTAACAGGGGAATAAAGATCACGATTGAGGATAAGCGTGTTGAAAATAAACGCAATGAATACTACTACGAAGGCGGAATTAAATCATATGTTGAGCATTTAAACCGCACAAAAGAAGTGATTCATGAAGAACCGATTTACATGGAGGGAGAGCGTGACGGCATTAGTGTTGAAGTCGCACTCCAATATAACGAGGGGTATACAGATAACATTTACTCTTTCGCAAATAATATCCACACCTATGAAGGTGGAACGCATGAATCCGGTTTTAAGACTGCGTTAACAAGGGTTATCAATGATTACGCTCGGAAAAATAGCTTAATCAAGGAGAATGATACCAATCTTTCTGGTGAAGATGTTCGTGAAGGTATCACGGCGATCGTCTCGATTAAACATCCTGATCCCCAATTTGAAGGACAAACAAAGACTAAATTAGGGAATTCTGAAGTGAGAACGATCACTGATACCGTTTTTGCAAGTACCTTTGATAAGTTCATGTTGGAAAATCCATCAGTTGCTAGAAAAATTGTCGAAAAAGGCTTAATGGCAGCACGTGCAAGGCTTGCTGCAAAGAAAGCTAGGGAATTAACACGCCGGAAAAGTGCTTTAGAGGTTTCTAGTTTACCTGGGAAATTGGCTGACTGTTCTTCGAAGGATCCATCTGAAAGTGAAATGTATATCGTTGAGGGTGATTCCGCCGGCGGATCGGCAAAGCAAGGTCGTGATCGCCATTTCCAAGCGATTCTTCCACTTCGGGGGAAAATTCTTAATGTGGAAAAGGCCCGTCTCGATAGAATCCTTTCTAACAATGAAGTTAGGGCGATGATTACAGCGATTGGAACAGGAATTGGTGAAGATTTTGATATTGCTAAAGCCCGTTATCATAAAATTGTCATTATGACCGATGCTGATGTGGATGGTGCCCATATTCGGACGCTTCTCTTAACGTTCTTTTACCGTTTTATGAGAAAAATCTTAGAAGCCGGTTATATTTATATTGCCCAGCCGCCGCTTTATAAGGTTCAACAAGGCAAACGAATTGAGTACGCCTATAATGATAAAGAACTTGAACGGATATTTGCCATGCTTCCAGCTGCTCCAAAACCGAATATCCAACGGTATAAAGGTTTAGGTGAGATGAATCCTGATCAATTATGGGAAACAACAATGGATCCTGAAAATAGAAGTATGCTGCAGGTAAGTCTTGAAGATGCGATCGAAGCAGACGAAACCTTTGATATGTTAATGGGTGAAAAAGTAGAACCACGTCGTAATTTCATTGAGGCGAATGCTCAATACGTGAAGAATTTAGATATATAAAGAAAAGGTGAAAGGAGGAAATAAGTATGGCTGAAACCCCAAATTCTCAAGTAACAGAGATTAATATTAGCAAAGAAATGAAAGCTTCCTTTCTTGACTATGCGATGAGCGTTATCGTTTCACGTGCCCTTCCAGATGTTCGGGATGGGTTGAAACCAGTTCATCGCCGGATTCTATATGCTATGCATGATCTTGGTATGCATTCAGATAAACCATATAAAAAATCAGCCCGTATCGTTGGGGATGTCATCGGTAAGTATCACCCGCATGGTGACTCTGCCGTTTATGAAACAATGGTTCGGATGGCACAGGACTTCAACTATAGGTATATGCTTGTAGATGGACATGGAAACTTCGGTTCTGTCGATGGTGACTCAGCGGCAGCAATGCGTTATACAGAATCAAGAATGTCTAAAATCTCGATGGAATTATTAAGAGATATAAACAAAGATACCATTGATTATCAAGACAACTATGATGGCGAAGAAAGAGAGCCTGTTGTATTACCGGCCAGGTTCCCTAACCTTTTAGTCAATGGGTCGACCGGGATTGCCGTTGGTATGGCGACCAATATCCCTCCGCACCAGCTTGGCGAGGTAATTGATGCTGTATTAGCGCTTAGTCGTGACCCTGAAATTACGACGCAGGAGCTTATGGAAATTATCCCAGGTCCAGATTTCCCAACAGGTGGAATCATCTTGGGCCGGAGCGGTATTCGTAAAGCGTATGAAACAGGCAGAGGATCAATAACAGTTCGTGCAAAAGTAGTAATCGAACAAAAAGCAAATGGTAAAGAAGTTATCATTGTTAATGAATTACCATACCAAGTAAATAAAGCGAGATTAGTTGAAAAAATCGCTGAATTAGCCCGCGATAAAAAAATTGAAGGCATTACCGACCTAAGGGATGAATCCGATCGTAAAGGAATGCGGATTGTTATTGAGGTTCGTAAAGATGCGAATGCCAACGTCCTTTTAAATAATTTATATAAACATACAGCACTTCAAACCAGCTTTGGAATTAACACCCTAGCTCTAGTTAATGGACATCCAAAGGTGTTGACTCTCAAGCAATGCTTAGTGCATTACTTAGATCATCAAGTAGTAGTCATTCGTAGAAGGACCGAGTTTGAATTACGTAAAGCGGAAGCACGCGCCCACATCTTAGATGGTTTAAGAATTGCCTTGGATCATCTTGATGAAGTTATTAGTTTAATCCGCAGCTCACAAACGACAGACATCGCTCGTGAAGGCTTAATGACTACCTTTAATCTTTCTGAAAAGCAAGCTCAGGCCATTCTGGATATGCGCCTGCAGCGTTTAACTGGATTGGAAAGAGAAAAGATTGAAGAAGAATATCAAAACCTTGTGAAGCTAATCGCTGAATTAAAGGCAATTTTAGCGGATGAGGAAAAGGTATTTGAAATTATCCGCGAAGAAATGAATGAAATCAAAGAGCGTTTTAATGATAAGCGCCGGACAGAAATCGTAACGGGCGGAATTGAAAATATTGAGGATGAAGATCTAATTCCTCGTGAAAATATTGTTATTTCTTTAACCCATAACGGATATGTTAAACGTCTCCCTGTTTCCACCTATCGTGCTCAAAGACGAGGCGGACGAGGAATCCAAGGAATGGGTACAAACGAGGATGACTTTGTTGAACACTTGATCACCACCTCAACTCATGATACGATCCTTTTCTTTACAAATAAAGGGAAGGTATACCGTTCTAAAGGATATGAAATCCCTGAATACAGCCGAACAGCGAAAGGGATACCAATTATCAATCTCCTTGGTGTCGAAAAGGGAGAATGGGTCAATGCAATCATTCCCGTTGCGGAATTTGTAGATGATTGGTTCTTATTCTTTACGACCAAAGAAGGGATTTCAAAACGGTCTCCGTTAACATCGTTTGCACATATCCGTAACAACGGCCTAATTGCGCTAAGTTTGCGTGAAGGGGATGAACTAATCTCTGTCCGCTTAACTGATGGCACAAAGCATATGATTATCGGAACAAAGAAGGGTATGCTGATTCGTTTCCCGGAAACGGATGTTCGATCAATGGGACGAACAGCCACTGGCGTGAAAGGCATAACACTCGATAGTGACGATGAAGTTGTCGGAATGGAAGTATTAGAGGAAACGAATGATGTGTTAATTGTAACGAAAAATGGTTACGGTAAACGTACCAAAGCGGAAGAATACCGGATCCAAGGCAGGGGCGGTAAAGGGATTAAAACCTGCCACGTTACAGAAAAAAATGGCGACCTTGTTTCGATGCGTGCGGTAACAGGTGAAGAGGACCTGATGCTTATTACCACAGGTGGTGTCCTCATCCGAATGGATGTTGGCAGTATTTCTAAAATGGGACGTAATACTCAAGGTGTAAAGCTCATTAGTATGAAGGAAAGCGAAGATGAATTTGTTGCCACTGTGGCAAAAGTCGAGAAAGAAGAAGATGAAGAAAACCTTGAAAATAATCCTAATGAAGCTGAAGGAGACTCTCCTGAAGAAAATCATGAGGTTGAAACAAACGAGGATGTAGAATAAAAAAGTAGAGGGGGCACACAATAAATGTGCTCCTTTTCTTATGTCCATGAATTATAAAATAGAGATGTAGTCGTAAGAAAGAGTTATTATATTGTTCATAGTAAAAAAGATAGAAAAACTGTTGACTTTAATTTTTACAGATGGTATATTAGTTAAGTCGCTTACGGGCGATAGAGAAATTGTCCTTTGAAAACTAAACAAACA
>NZ_NUOW01000027.1:0-38994 GCF_002584635.1 Bacillus sp. AFS031507 | reverse complement strand
TCTACAGGAATGCTAAACTGACCCGTCAGTTTAAGTGCAAAATTTCACAAAAATATTATCCAATTAAAATCAATAATTATGTAGAATGAGTGCCAAATTTATAACAATATCCAAACAAAAAATACCTTTGATCTATATAATCAAAGGTCAAAGTTGAACTTAGTGGTCTATGCTAAGTCCATTTTAGGAGGTCTAAATTCAGAAGAATCTAAACTACTATTATATTAACATAAAATGAATATTTATTCAATATTTTTAATAATTATACCTTATCTATACCTTTTTGAATTCAATCCCCCATTACTTTAAGTACATTCCTTCACAATCATCACTACAAATTAAAAAGAGTGACAATGCCGCTACCTCAAAAGAAAATTTTATTAAATCTAAACTTTTTCTTATTTGTATCATTATTAATTAAGGAATCAATGTATTCTTTAGATTCCTTTAAACCACTTTTAAATTCTTCATTTATCTCTTCTGTTACTGCATCGAATCCTCCAATATGTTTAGCTATTTCATCAAGAGTTAAGTTTAATCGTGCACACAATCTGCCTCGCTAATCAACCCAAAAAAGGCGATGCCTTGTAAAGGGCATCGCACCCTTCATCAATAAAAAAAGACATCCCTAATGATAGGAATGCCTCCATTTGTATTAAAAAAAGATTATTTATTCATATGCCATCACGATTTCATTAGATGTACGCATATTAACATTAAAAATGAAATACCTATCATACTCGACACCCATAACCAAGCCAATTCCATATTGCCTGAATCAATAGCTACATATATTGCTGTTGGAATGGTTTGGGTTTTTCCTGGAATGTTTCCAGCAAACATTAAAGTAGCTCCAAACTCCCCTAATGCTCTTGCAAAACTCAATATTGCACCCGAAATGATAGCTTTAAGTGCAAGTGGAATGGAAATAAACATAAATAATTTGAACTCATTTGCACCATCCACACGAGCTGCATTCTCAATTTCCTCATCAATGGCTTCAAACCCTGTCTTAGCAGATTGATACATAAGAGGGAAAGCTACAACAGAGGAGGCAATAACAGCAGCCCACCACGTAAACATAACAGGTTGTTTAAACAATTCTTCTAACATTTGTCCTATGGGACTATTCCTTCCAAATAAAACAATTAACAAGAAACCTATGACAGAAGGTGGCAATACCAATGGTAAAAGGAAAACAGTTTCAACTACGGTCTTCCCTTTAAATTTCGTATTAGCCATCACCTTCCCAAAAAATATTCCTAAAATTAATACCCATACTCCAGAGACAGTTGCTATCTCGATGGATAGTCTGACTGGTGACCAAAAGTCAATTGCCATTGTATATTAATTTATTCCTTTAAAACCATACTTCTCTAAAGTTTTCATCGATGTTTCATTTTGAAGATAATCGTAGAATAGTTGGGCTTCTTTAGGATGGCTGCTGTTCTTAATCACACCTAGAGGATAAATAATAGGAGCGTGAGTATTTTCCTCTGCGGTTGCTACAATTTTCACCTTTTGTGAAATCAAAGCATCTGTTTTATAAACAATTCCTGCTTCCACATTGTTCGTTTCTACATATGTAAGCACCTGTCGAACATCTTTGGCATATACCACTTTCCCTTCAATCGCTTTCCAAACATTTAATTTTTCTAATGTTTCCTTCGCATATTGTCCTGCTGGTACAGCCTCTGGGGTACCAATGGAAATTTTATCTGTTTTGGTAAGGTCCTCGAATGATTTAATCTTCTTTTTTGAATCGTTTGGTATCACTAATACTAGTTCATTTCCAACTAAATCAATTCGTTTTGACTTGACGATTAGTCCGTCTTGCACCAGTTTATCGAATTTGTCCTCAGCGGCAGAGAAGAAAAGATCGACAGGTGCTCCCTGAGAAATTTGTTGTTGAAGTGCCCCTGAAGATCCAAAGTTATAGTTTACTTTCACATTAGAATGTTCCTTCTCAAAGGTTGCTTTAATCTCATTTAAGGCATCTTGTAAACTAGCAGCAGCTGAAATCGTCAACTCCACCTTCTTTTCAGAAGCTTTTTGATTCTGCTCTTCTGGCTTTTTCGTTTGTTCATTGGCTGAACACCCAGACACGACCAGTAATAATAGCATCATCGAGTAAATTATAAGATTTCGTTTTTTCATAATCCCTCTCCCTTTCTAATCTAATTATAATTAGTTATAACTTATTATAATTAGTTAGAACTAAAATGAATAGAAGAAAAATCACTTTTGTCATTTTTTTATCTGGAATATACTTTTTAACAGATAGTAAGTTAAAATAAAGGATGGAGGGATGTAAATGTCAAAGGAGCTTTCCTATACGATTGAAGAGGTGTCGCAGCTTTTAAAGGTATCGAAATTAACCCTTTATGACCTGGTTAAAAAAGGGGAACTACCTGTATTCCGTGTAGGTAGACAGATGAGAATTGATTCAAAAGACTTGGACAATTATATAAAAAATCATAAAACGAATCAGAATACTACATTCCCACCCTCTGTTACCGATCCTCACAGGAACGAAACAAAGGATTCCCAAAACATTATTATTAGTGGACAAGACCTAGTTTTAGATATTCTAGGTAAACACATCGAGAAAAATTCAGCCTATAAACCATTAAGATCTTTTACAGGAAGTTTAAACAGCTTAATCTCTATGTACAATGGAGAGGGTGACATCGTTAGCTTACATCTGTTTGACGGAGATACAGGCGAGTATAATCTACCATATATAAAAAAAATTTTAGTGGGTTACCCTTTTATTTTAATAAACCTCCTTTCAAGAAAAGCAGGTTTTTACGTTAAAAAGGGGAACCCTTTAAACCTCACCTCTTGGACTGATTTAAAGCGAAAAGATGTGAAAGCCATTAATCGAGAGAAAGGATCAGGAGCACGAATCCTTCTTGATGAACAACTCAGAATTAACGAGATTCCTTCTAGGAACATTCAGGGTTATGAGCACGAAGAGAACAACCATTTAAGCGTGGCTTCAGCTGTCTCTGCTGGATTAGTAGATGTAGGGGTCGGAATTGAGAAAGCTGCAAAAATAGTGGGCATTGATTTCGTTCCATTAATAACAGAACAGTATGACCTGGTTATTCTTAAAACCCCGAAAACGGAACGACTAATAAACACTGTAAAGGGAATTTTATCATCAAATCAGTTTCAGTCTGAAGTTAACTCTTTAGGAGATTATGATACATCCCAGACAGGAAAAATTATTTATGAAACATATTAAAAAGAAGGCTGCTGAGATTTCAGTAGTCTTCTTTTAATCTACATAAACTATTTCCCTTATTAAACTAACCTGCTAACCTGCTTCGTAAGCTCAATAAGAAAAAGTGTTACCGCAGCAACCCTTTGTTCAACTCTAGCACCCGATAGTTTAAGTACAATGTTTCACAAACAGTTATTCACTATGGATTTCAAAACAAAAATAACCGAATGCCAAGTCTTCATCAGTAAGCTCCAAGTCAATCTTCGCAGATTCAAATAAACGAGGTAAAATCATATCTAAAAACTTACGGTATCCTTCGAGTAAGGATTTATAAGTTTTGGGTTCATTGTATCTGCACAAGGGGGTAAGAATTTTCCCTGTTTCAAATTCATCGGATGTTACAGTATTAGCATTCCTACCTAGATTTTCTAAAATATGAAATTCCTCATCTTGGACGGTAAACTGTTCCCTACATTCCAAATAGAACATATATTCATCAAATTCACGTTGTAATTTAACCTTTTCATTTAAATAAAATGGTGTGATTCTGATGTATTCGGTTGTAACTTTGGAACGAATAATTTTATTCAAAAGTAAGTACAAATGTGAAATGGTTGGGTAGATACTGTACTTCCCATTACGATAAGAGGTAAATTCATAGACAATTTCATTGATTGTGCCTTCCCTTTTTTCCAACATACAAAGAATCACCTTTTTGTTTGCAAATTTGTAACGCCCATTAAGACAAAAGGAGATTGCCTTTATACCAATTATTCTTAAACTACTCTGCCCCGTTAATGCAATAAAAAAAGGGATAGCCGTAGCCATCCAATCTTTAACTCTTGAACCCATTAGTTGAAGAACCTTTCTAATGTGTCAAATATTATCGTATACAGAACTATAGTCTTTCTTTGCTTGTTGAATAGCCGATTCCCAGTATTTTATATAATCTTGTTGTTTATTTAACTTTACTGTTTGTTTGGTGTACTTGGCTATCATCTTGTGATAATTAAGTCTTTCTTCCATATTTCTAATAACTTTTTTACAATCTTCATATGTCATTCCCATTGATAGTTAATCCTTTCTTGGATTTAAAGGATTTTCCTTATTCATATTCAACTCAAGCATCCGTTAGTTGAAGATTATTGAAAAATTATTTGAACCACAACCCTAAAATCTTAACAGTAATAATTAGGACCAATAAAATAATATTTAGCCAGACAAAAAATTTAATCATAACCTCAGCCCAAAACTTCCTACGCAAACCAAAATAAAGGATAACACCGTAAAATATAAGGCTAATAACTATGCGAACTTCAGAAACTTTTTCAATTGCCAAGTCAAAAATGTCAATGAATGTATTTATTAAAACCGAGATAATAAATAAAAAATAGGTATATCTTATTTTTTTTTCTTTTCTCTCGGACTCATCTTTAAATTCATACATTTTCATTACCTCAATTTACCCTCTTTTTCCTTTAGACTAACAAATATGTTCTTCAATTATTCCGGTCCGTTATCAGAACAAGAAAAATGGCTGCCGAAAAGACAGCCGTTATCTTGAACTCAAGCACCCGTTAGCTGAATAAGCCACACGATGATTTCACCCTTCAATCATTGCAGAATCATCATACCCAGATGAAACATATAATATTTTTTGCCCATTAATAACCACATCGCATAGATAAAAAAGATGATTAAATACTTCATTTACGTCCTCTTGAGAAAAATGCATCTCGGATAAATGATGTGTTCTTCTATATTCCTGAAATATTGGACTTTCATTTTTATTTTTTAATGATACTATTACCCCTGAAGCCCATCTCCGCAATTCTTCAACTTCTTCTGTATAAAGGTATCTCATTTCATCCTGTTCAAATTGTGTAAATTTATCAAGGTGTATGTTTAATTCGGACTGATATTGAATCAAAAATTTTAAGATAACTTCTGGGATTACAACATAGATAAGCGATGAATCTTGATTTGTATTTTTAACTAAACCAAAACGTAATTCAGTTCCGAAATGATTCATTTTTGTCCCCCATTTTAAATATTTAACTCCATTATAATTTAATTCCTTCTTCACTGCCCTTTAGTGAAATTGCGTTTCTATTGCATTAAAGAATGTAGCAATTGTTCAATACTTATAAGTCGCATTAGTACCTTGAATCCCCAATCCAAGGACATTTCCCCTTTTAAAAGCGACGATTTGTCCTTGGATCCCTAATCCAAAGACATTTCCCCTCCCAAGAAGCGGCATTTTGTACTTGGAACCTAAAATCAAGCACATTTCCCATCCCACCATGAACAAACACTTTGTCCTTGAAATACCACAAAAGATAAAGGAAATATATGGGCACCCTTTTTCTGTAATACCATCTATATTTTTCATCGGTTATCACTTACTATAAAAATAGGAAAATATTATCTGTAAAGGAGTTTTGTGTAAATGGTTAAAAAGGGTTTGGTTCTCTTGTTTGCGCTGGTTTTAAGCCTGGCTGGAGTGGTGCCTGCAAATGCGGATACCGATACAACACCGCTTATTCTAAAATCCACTTCAATCAGCGGGGCTGAATTCCGGACAGGGGACATCATTACAATGCAGTTTACGGTTGAAGACGATTTTGAGTCGGGCCCTGCGCCAGATGCCGATATTAATTTAATGCACAGTTCCGGCCAGTATTTTTACAGCATGATGCGTTATATCGGAAATAATACGTATGAATTTTCGTATCGTGCCGACAGTCGTCTGCTCCAGGGGGAATGGCATGTATCGGATATAACATTGTATGACAATGCACGCAATGCACAAACCTATGACACCAGTTCGCCTTTGATATCAAAATTGCGCTTTCAATCGCTCGACGGAGTCACGGATACCACTCCCCCAGAGCTTACCTCGGTAAAGCTTAGCAGAACGACTGCCCAGCCCGGTGACAAAGTCATTGTCACCATCGGGTATAAAGAAGAAGGAAGCGGTTTGTCGCATGGTTCTTTAACTCTTAGGCATATTGAAACAAATGGATATGCTCTTTTCAGTAATATTTACCTTAACAGTGCAACTGGCGAGTATGAGGCGGAAATAACAATTCCAAAGTATACACGGAACGGTGTTTACGATATCGGAAATCTGTTCCTGACAGATAAAGCTGGCCACGAAAATAGGTATACGACCGGATCGGAACCTATGCTAGCTCAAGCACAGTTGACAATTTCAGGTGCAATTACAGACAATACTCGCCCAGTATTCCAATCTATTACTGTCGACAAGATGGAGCTCTATCCCGGCGATTCCTTGAATGTTGTTGTGAATGGGTCGGATACTGGTTCTGGCCTCGCGCAAGTCCAGGTGCAATTCACAGGAAAGGAATCTCATAACGCAAATGATACTTTTTGGGATAACTTGAATGTCACCAGCTCAAATAATCAATGGACAGGAACATTGCAGGTTCCCAAATTTTTGAAAGATGGAGTTTATTATATCGAACAAATTTACCTGCGGGACCAGGTCGGGAATACAACCATTGTTGAAGTTACTGACCACTTGCCAACGGTAAAAGTGTTACCGGTGTTCACTGGGGTCACTTCAGGGGCAATCAAAAAAGGCACCACGTTTGACCCGATGACGGGAGTCAGGTTCTTCTCCAATCTTGAAGGGGATAGGACAAAGGACATCGTCGTAAAGGGTTCGGTCGATACAAATATCAACGGAATTTACTTGCTGACATACTCCATGAATGACTACAGTGCCTACAGGTGGATGAACGTAAACGATCAGCAGGCGTCCGACCCTGTTTACTTTAACGAAAACGTGAAAATTGGTGTTCCTTCAAACAGCTCCGTCAGCCTATCGAACGGAACTACTGTGAAAACTATTTCAACAACGACAACCGTAACCCAGGATGGCTCGTACCAAGTAACTACAAACACAGGTGGGACGTGGAGTTCAGCCGCCTATCAAACGAACGCGGCGACATCAAGTGCAGTCGGAAAAACGGTAAAGTTTGTAATTGACCGGGTAAAACCGGCAGCACCTGTCCTGAATACAGTTTACAGTCAATCTGTATCGGTCAGCGGAAAAGCTGAAGCCTACTCAACTGTGAAGGTCCTGAAGAATGGTGTGTATCTTGCCCAAGGCAAAGCGGACGCAACCGGAAAGTTCTCGGTCCGCATCCCGAAACAAAGTTACGGGACAAAGATCTCAGTCCAGGCAATCGACAGGGCGGGCAATGCTGGCAGTGCTTCTGTAAAAACAGTGCTGTATGTGCCTGGCCTCGATGCAGTCAGTAACCGTTCAACCTATGTGACTGGGAAATCTTTTTCAAAAAGCAAGATAAAAGTCTACTCCAACGGGGTTCTCATCAAGACGGGGTACGCAGATTCCTACGGAAATTACAAAATCGCCATTCCAAGGCAGACTGCCGGAAAAGTAATGAAGGTAATCGAGACATCTGTCAGCGGAAAGAGCTTTACAAGCCTGCCGGTCACGGTTTCGGATAAGATCGCACCAGCCGCTCCAGCCCTCAATAACGTGTACAGTCAATCCGTAGCAGTCACCGGCAAAGCCGAGGCCTACTCGACTGTGAAGGTTTTGAAAAATGGTGTGTATCTCGCCCAAGGCAAGGCGGACACAACTGGAAAGTTTTCAGTACGCATCCCGAAGCAGCAATATGGCACGAAAATCTCCGTTCAAGCAATCGACCGGGCGGGCAATGCTGGCAGTGCTTCTGTGAAAACAGTGCTGTATGTGCCTGGCATGGACCCAGTCAGCACTCTTTCAACCTATGTGACCGGAAAATCATTTTCAAAAAGCAAGATAAAAGTCTACTCCAACGGGGTTTTCCTCAAGACGGGGTATGCAGATTCCTACGGAAATTACAAAATTACGATCCCAAGGCAGGCCGCGGGAAAAGTAATGAAGGTAGTCGAGACAACCGTCAGCGGAAAGAACTTTACAAGCCTGCCGGTCACGGTGTCGAATTAAAACCGCCATTCCAAAGCAAAAACTAGGCACTTTATGCGGTCCGCGCGTCCAAACAAAAGCAAACCAGCGTATGTAAAAGTGCAATAAAGACAAAAGGCATCCTTTCAGAGAGACTTCATTAGTCTTGTGAGAGGGTGCCTGCTTTTTAAGGAGAGTCGAATTAGTGGGATTAGACATACAACTATTTGATGGGGATGGAAACGAAGTATGTTTCTTTGAAATCGAGCAAGCCTTTCACAACGCTATATTTTGTGATACAAAGAATTGGGGCTCCTACACATACCTAAGAAAAATAAACGATTATTATGCACCCAATATCCAATGGCGGAAAGAAGAGCTCGAGGGATTTATCAACGATCTGAAAAATTACAGGATACATATTTCTAAAGATTATTTGCCCCAGTTAAATTCTTTAATTGATAGGTTAAGCGATAATAGTATAGAAAGAATCCATATTATTGGAGATTAGCAGATGCTTATTTACACCTTATTATTAAATTAAACTGCCCCGATTGTTCCATAAGGAATTCTTCAAAGAATTCGTAATAATCAGTGCTTTGGGAATTGGAATCCCCTGTGACTCTCATAAGGCACCTATTTACCAAATTGTTATAGCTGTAGTAAATAATAAGTAAAATATACCGAAGGAAGTAAACAACATACCTATAATCTTTTTATATTCGTTAACAACCCTATGAGATTTAAAAATACAAACCCCAGCACCAACGAGTAAAACACCACTCAGTAGATTTATAATATGAATTAAATTCATCATACCCTCCTATACTAACTTGCCCCGTCAGTTAAATAGCCATGGCTCTCTTGGATTACCAAGATCTACTCCAAATTTCTCATCCGGAATTTTGCCTTTTATGCAATCTTCTACCTTATATAGCATCCAGGTGGTAAACGGAGTAGGTTCACTTGCTATTTGCTTAATGCCTAATTCCATTTGCTCATTGGTATCAAAAATAAACCATTGAAAATCATAACTAACCTCAAGACTCTCCCAGTAACATTTAACTTTATTTGTTTCCCCGACAATTAAATTGCAGCAGTCTTTTGGTCCAAAAACTAACCAACAAACCAAGAAGGGCTTGTTCATCGTATCAATTTTTTCTTTTTCGTAAATTGCTCTTTCCATAATCCAACCTCCGAAATGAACTTTTTCTTTAATTGTTAATAAACTAACCTGCCCCGTTAGCCATCCATGAAGCGCAAAAATCGGCGCTTCACCACAAAGAATGAAAATATATCGAATCCGTCGATACTGTTCCTAAGGCTGGGAGAGGAAGGTCGATAAACTATGGTGCCTTAGAGCCCATCCGTTAGTCTGACTCCAACGACCACGGTGCACCACAAACTGTCGCTCCCTTACGGGAAGCACTCATGGTAGATTAATCCTAATTCTGATTGTTGCACCAGCCTCCAATTTTCAAGCCTAGAAAGGAAGTTTTCAATGGATGTTATCATTGAAAGAGCATGTGGATTGGATGTCCATAAGGACAATATCACTGCTTGTATTATGACTTCACAAGGAAAGGAGATTCAAACGTTTTCTACTAAAACGGTTTTTCTATTAAAGTTATTGGATTGGATTAAGGAGAATAATTGTACTCACGTTGCTATGGAAAGCACGAGTGTTTATTGGAAACCTATTGTTAACTTATTAGAGTCCGAAGGAATCGGGTTTTTAGTTGTAAATGCTCAACACATGAAGGCACTTCCGGGACGTAAAACGGATGTTAAAGATGCCGAATGGATAGCCCAACTTCTTCGTCATGGACTACTGAAAGCAAGTTTTATTCCTGATCGGAATCAACGAGAACTGCGGGAACTTGTACGCCATTCAGTTCGAAGACTAGAAAACTTAGGTTATACGGTGACAATTACCGAAGCATCCTAATCCATTATTCGTTGTCCATAAACACCTTGATCAGGCGCCCTGCTCTTTTAAAAAAAAATGAATGAGCTGCGTCTACTTAAGTATTGCCATTTTTAGGATCTGGCAGAAGTTAATTTTCATGGTAGTTGAAAAAGACACCATATGTTTTATTTGGCTGTGTTAACGTTCATGTGCTTACAAAGTCTAAATAACATAAAAATTTGTATAGCAAACCATACAATAAATAAAAACATAAGTATTGGTTCAAGTTCCTCAATAAACAGAAATAGAATATTGGGTAACATTAATGCAACACTTATGCCCAATAATTTCTGGGATTTTTTCATTAAAGCGATGATAAAAAATAATATTGAGAAGCCTAATAATAACCAAATAATTATTGCCACATACCAAAACATAAATACTTCAAACAGTGCATTCCCACCCATTTTAATTCCCCCCATCGGATGTTTATTAAACTACACATAAGAAAAATATACCACTTTCTTATAACTCACGGACCAATTTATGTTTTTATATTTTTAGTCAAATGTAAATTATTCTTCAACTAAACTGCCCAGTTAGCACAATAAGACAATGGGATCGCCGCAGTCATCCCTTTTTTAACATACGCTACCCGTTAGCTCAAGAAGAAAATTATTATTTTTTGGAAAAAATCTTTTTTAAAATTACAGAAGCAATAATTAATGCAATAAAACCAAGTAATTAGAAAAGACCGTCAAAAAAACGATTTTTTCTTGATTAAACATAATCGGCAAAATGTTTACTCCTAATACAAAATTGTGAAGGCATGAACTCTCTTGACTTGATCGCCCGGTACTAGAAAAAACAGGACAGCAAGGGACACGCCCCGCCATCCTGTTTCTTTATTCATTCTAATCCTGCTGCCCCTAAAGCGGGATTCAGCTTTCTATTTTTTCCTTTATCTCTTAATGTTTTGACTGGTCATGAGCCACTGCCACGGCTGTTGACACATTTCTGGCGTTGCCGGCCTTATCGGTGATCGTATACGTAATCGTGTATATGCGTCCCGTTCCGCCGCCTGACCGCTCCGCCCGTAAATCGAACTCGAAGTCCGCCGTACCATATGCGGCATTTTGGATATCCTGTGCCGTATGACCGTCTCCAGACCCGTCAGGAAGCTCATTGCTCGTGATCGACGTCAGTACGATTGACTGAATGTCGGATAGTGCGTCTTTCCATTCCGGCGTCACTTTAATCGTCACCATTTTATGGTTCGGCGGCCAAAGCGACCCTTGATTCAGCTTGAGCGTCAGCTCCGGCGCCGTTTTATCGATTTTGATTTGAAGTGTCTTCGCATCCTCCATGTTGCCTGCGTTGTCTGTGCTGCGGTACTCGATGGTGTGGACGCCTTCCGTCGACAGCTGGAGCGGTGTCCCATACGGAAGCCACTGGCTGCCGTCTATCCGGTACTCGGTTTTGTTCAAGCCTGACTGCTCATCTGCTGCCGAAAGCTCCACTGTGATATCCTTCGTATACCAGCCGTTCGCCCCGTCCGGCCGGCCCGGCGTCACGCTTGCGGCTGTCACTGGCTTTGTTTTATCCAGCCTCACTGTCAAAGACTCGCTTTCTTCCGCGTTTCCGGCTCTGTCGATGCTCCGGTATTCCACCGTATGGGTACCGTCAGTGTTCACCGCAATCGGAGTTTCGTAGACTTGCCAATCTCCCTCATCCATCCGGTACTGTATCTTGTCTATGCCTGAACCTTGGTCTGTCGCCGAAAGGATGACGCTTGCATCTGTTTTGCGCCAAGTGTTCGGTGATAATGGCGTCACTTCAGCCGTTGTCACCGGCTTAGTTTTGTCCAGCTTCAGGGATACGGACTTTCTTGCCTCTACATTGCCCGCTTTGTCTGTACTGCGGTACTCGATATTGTAAAAGCCGTTATCAGTAATCGCAATCGGTCCGTTATACACCTGCCATGCTCCTTGATTCATAAGATATTCTGTCTTCTCCACTCCCGAACCCAGGTCTGCAGCTGTCAGGGTGATACTCGCATCTGTCGTATACCAGCCGTTATTCCCATTCGGTGCAGACGGTGTCACTTGCGCTGTTGTGACAGGTGGCTCCTGATCGGCCGGTTGCTGGTCATTTTGGTATAAATCAGAAATTTCCTGTTGGCTGAGCGGATAGTTGTAGAGTCTGAAATTGTCCATCATCCCGCGGAAATACTCCGTTTTCCCTGGCGGGTCATAGCCGATCAGCAGCTGGCTGTTCGAATTCTGGAACACGCCGGTCCATTGTTTAGTCTCCATCAACTTGTCGTTCACATAATACTTGATGGCCGTGCCGTCCCAAGTCACTGTGAGCAAATACCATTCCTTCATCTTCGTTAATGCTGTTGAGGCCAGATTATGGTCCGTCGCGTCGAATCCATCTGTGAAGCGGACTGCCGGTGAAATGCCATAAGAATCATGCAGCAGCGCATACCCCTCATAATTGGACGTTTCGCCCTTGGAAAGCACCGGCGCCCAGCCGCCAGCCCCCGCATCTTCTTTGTACAGCCACATTGACAACGACAGGGAGGTGGAGAAGTCCAAGGAATCCGCATCCTTCACATTGATGCCGCTTTTCCCGTCGAACTTAGCCGCCTTCCCTCTTAGGCCGTCCGCGAACGACATCGTGCCCGTCGGAGTGCCGTTGTTGTTATAGCCGGAATAGTCCTTGAAGTCGCCGTCGAATGTGTAGTAGGCGACAATTTTCTGTTCGCGGTCAGCCCGGATGATAATGTCGCGGCTGTCCGTACCTGTACCGCCGTCATCGTCCATCACTGTCAGAACAGCAGTATATTTCTTATCAGGCGCATCCATGGATAAAGCCGGATACGTATGGCTCGCGTTGCAAACGTCCGAAGTCGTTCCGTCGCCGAAATCCCAGCGGCATGTTTTACCGTCTGCGCCTGGGTCAGTGATAGAAGGCAAGAAATCCACCTTTTGACCGGAGCGGGCAACCTTATCTAAACCCGCATTCACGGTCGGCGCGACGTTCGTCGGTGTGATCGTTTTCTTTCCTTGATATTTCTTCCCGTTCTGATCCACGGTTTCAAGCATAACCGTGTATGCTTCATTATCCTTGAAGCTATGCGTAAGCGGCTGATCGTTCGGCACAGCCGCGGAAGAACCGTCGCCGAAATTCCATGTGCGGGATTTCAACTGTCCGTTATCCGCCCCGATGGAAGTGTTATAGAACGTCACCGTTTCGCCCTCTTTCGGATTCTTCGGCGCATATTCAAAGTCCACCGTTTGGATGGTTTGCTGCATCGTATATGTGTCGGTGTTCCCGGCCGCATCAGTCGCCTTCAGCATGACCGGATAGGTGCCTGAATCCGGGAACGTATGGGTCGGGTTCTTCTCCGTGCTGACAGGGCTATTGTCACCGAAGTTCCATTCCCATAACACAATATCATCTTCCGGATCGGTTGACAGGTTTTCAAAAGTCACCGTTGACACGCTGATTTGCGGCGTTTTCACCCGGAACTGCTGCGTGGAGATAACATCTCCCCCGCCCTGTGCGTTCAGCGGCCGGTACATCACATACTTCGCCAAAACCGGCTTCGGCAGCTTGAACTCCTGCACATTGCCGTTATTGGCGGCCGTTGCCTTCAGCACTGTTGTGAACGCGGCATCATCCAATGTCGTCGAGGAAACCGCCACCTCAAAATCCTTGACCCGTTGATTGTCATACATAGGGCGCGGCTGAACCTGCACACGATCAATCAAATACGTGCCGCTGCCCGCCAAGCTGATTTTGACCCATTGGTTATCCGTCCGGCTCGTCGCCCACGGAAACCCGGACTCATTTCCCAAGGCCAATAACTGCTCCGGTACGTGACGTCCGTCATATGAACTTGATGCTGCCTCGATTTTCGCTCCCTGCAATTTGAAGGAAACAACCTTCCCTAAACCGCCGGCATTGAAGAAGACATTCGGCGCGAAATCATCATCCGATGTGTTCGGATTGCAGTCATCATCCTTGCCGTTTCCGCGTTTTTCCGCCGCACCCGGGTTCACGCCAGGATCCTTAGGACGGCAATCCGCATTATTTCTCCATCCGTCGCCGTCATCATCCGGCATGAGGACAGATACCGGCCAGCTTACTGCTTCGTAGCTTTCCTTGGCGGAATCCGTCACGATCGCTTCCACAATATGCTTTCCGACCTTATCATCGGAAGGCGTATACGCATAAGCACTTCCGGAGCCCGCATGCACTCGGTCCACATACCAATCGACTTGGACGGCATCGCCTTCCGGATCCCCCGCTTCAATCGCGAAGTTCTTCGTTTCGCCCGTAATCACTTCTGTTTCCGCCCTATCCGGCACCATATTGGTAATCATCGGACCTTTGTCGCTGTTCTCGATGAACACAGTCGCGTAACCGATGTTGGACCATCCGTCCGCATTTGTGACCTTCAAGCCTGCCAGCTTATTGGCATTCAAATCGTATTTATAGGTTGGCTTCGGTCCCGTCGCGTCATCGAACGCGCCGTCGCCGTCCAAATCCCATTCATAGCTGACAATGCCGCCCGGGCTTGCCGATGCCGAGCCGTCAAACGAAATTACACTTCCCTCTTGCCCCGCATACGGGCCGCCCGCATTAACAATCGGGGCTTTATCATGCACATTCGGCATCGCGGTCAAATAGCTGATCCAATCCTCCTCCATGTTCACCGCCAGTTCCCCGAAGGCTGCGATCAACGCGTCATTCGTGCTGCGCAACGCATCAAGCTGATTCAGCATGGCTGCCTTGCTGAATGAACCGCTTTGCGCAAGGAACTCCTTCTTCATGTCATCGATTTGGACATCTGTATAGCCTAAGTTCTTCAGATTGCGCACAAGTTCCGGCGAAAGCCCTTGAGACGCGGCTTCATTGCGGAATGCCTGCAGGTCCGCCACCGTTTGATCGAGCGGACGCGGATCGGCCTCTACCACCTGCTTCGCAATCGCAATAGACGTGTTGGTGCGCCTGATCTGTTCCTTCAGCTGAGCCGCATACTGCTTCACAGCCCGCGCATGGATCAACGCCCAATCGCCGTCCTTCGCGATCGCGCTTCCTTGATACTTTTCAATCGATGTCAAGAACGCCCGCAAGAGCGGCCCCTCATTCCCGAGCTCATTGCCGATGCCGACAGCGGCGATAGTTTCCGGATCGTTGCTTTCCGTCGTTATCACATCACGCGTATCCAGCGGCGTGAGCTTCTGGAAATTCGGATTCGGCGGATCGGCCGCAATCCCTTTATAGTGGGAAGCTGTCGCCAAGATCTGCTTCAGCACGAGCTGCTTTGGATTCACGCCGGTCGCCCATTCCACTCCCTTTGTCAGCCCTGTAAAGAATCCGTCAATTAGCGCTCCGTTCTGTACATCCCAAGAGGTGACCACACCCGGAAGCGGCTTCCCGCCTATTTTGGGACAAACCAACGTCAAACTGAAGCTTGTGCTGACGGAAATGGCCGTTTCCTTCAAGCCGCCGCACTGCCACACCTTACCGAGCGTCCCAAACTTCGATTGAAGCGCGAAAAAATCTCGGTATGTATCATGTAAGTCCTGCCACTCCGCCTCCGCATCGGCTGCCTTTTGCTTCGCTTTCGCGATGGCCGGATCCGCCATGATGTTCGGAATATCCGCCGGGAACACCACCTCAAAGGCATCCGGGAACACCTTATCCTCCGGCGATACTGTCCCATCTTGGCATTCATCGTATACGACTGTATATTTTCCAGGCCCGATCTTGCCGCCCGGAGCTGTGTACCCGATCACCTCCGATATGAAAAGACCGCCATGCACCCCTTGTACCGTGTTGGGCGAACCCGACACATCCGTCAGCTTTTCACCTGGAGCGCCTTTTCCGCTCGGCACCACATAAATATCGGCATACGGCTCAACGAAGTCATCAGCTCCGCCTTGCCCGCAGCCCTTCAAAAACCGAATTTGCCCGGTATGAATCCGTATTTCCTGATTCGGACCGAACGACGCAAACGTTTTTCCGTCTTCACTCCACATCAAGAACTGATCCCCCTCAGCAAGCACCTTCGGCAAGGATGTCCCCCCCAATAGGTACATCAGCACAAACTGAAGAATGAACAACACCTTCATGACCCTGCCCAAACGCATCTTCCTCATTCCTTTCTCATCAGCTGCCCCCTCTAGCAATCTCCCATGACTATAGAAAAATATCTTAATAGTCTGTCAATTACATATCAGATTGTATCATATCCGTATTCCCAGGTGTTAGGTGATTTTTCCATAAAGGCCCAATACCAGCGTAGCTGACATTGTGAAGGATTGTACTTAAACTAAGCTGCTCGTTAGTTTAAGTACAATCCTTCACAATCTTTTTTACCCTAACAAGATCTAATATCTTAAATGTGTTGGGGCATTACAAAAAGACGCCTTCTTATTAAAGAATAGCGCCAGTTAATTGAAAATCATGCAACAATAATTTTAGATTAATAGCTACCTATGATAGTGCACAAAAGTCCGTTAGCCTTAGTAAAGTCTTAATAATTTGTGATGAAGATTTATTTTAATTATACCTTTACAGGGATATTCCTTTTTAGGTATATTCAGAAAGAATATTGATTAATAGGATCTGCGAAAGAGAGAAAATAAAGAGAATGAAAACTAAACTTATTGGAGGAATCACAATGTCAACTCAAATCAAAATCACTCATACTTTCAATGCTCCACGTGAACTTGTGTTTAAGGCATTCACTGAATCAGAACACCTCAAGAACTGGTGGGGGCCAAAAGGATGGACGTTTGAGGTTTCTAAATCAGATTTCCGTCGGGGCGGTGTCTTTCATTACAGCCAGAAACCTGCTGACGGCAACGTAATGTGGGTTAAATTTGTATACAGTGAAATTATTGCACCAAAGAAAATCGTTTACACCAGTTTCTTTTCTGATGAAGAAGGTAACACTGTACGTGCACCCTTTAACGCAAATTGGCCTATGGAAACCCTGAATACAATTACGTTCATCGAGGACGAAGGAAAAACAACCCTTACAATGATTGTGGTTCCCGTATCCCCGACTGAGGAAGAGATCAAAACCTTCGAGGATTCAAAAGAGATGGCTCAGGCAGGATATACCGGCACCTTTGAACAATTAGATGTATACGTAACAAAGATATTAACCGTTTAAAATAGCCGCAACAAAAAACACCGACCGGTGTTTTTTGTTATTTATGAGTATCCCCATAGCTAAAGCTAGATGTTTTACGCTGCTTTTTGATAAATCAATGTATGTTATAAAATCCGGTTCCTGATAATTCTATGACCCGAATTTTCCAAACAAGATGGTCATTTATAAAAATCTCTACAGTCTGAGAATATTGGTCAAGAATCACGCTATTTATACTCCATATTTTCCCCAATCCCTGTATACAGTACATATTTTCCAGTCCAGGTTTTCTGCCTTCTCTAAGAAAAATTCGAGCAGAACCAATTCCGTTTGCTGGATAATGTCCGAGTTCTTCTACTTCATCACATGGTGTGGGCAATTGACCAAGGAGTATTACAGTTATAAAGCCGTCTTTTCTAAACGCTTCAGCTTCGGTAAGCATAAAATTTTCTCCTCGTATTAATTTAATAAATTAAATGTAGTTTTATTATATGTATTCACCCATGGCATGGTACCTAAGTCTACACAGCCGCTAACCATTGTTCAACTCTAGCTCCTATTCATTATTCTATAGTAAAGGAATACAAATCAATGGCACCATCACCTTGGTAGGTAAAATACAATGCATTCACTCCATCATTTATCTTCATAGGAGACCTATACATTAGCCAGTCTTCCTCAGGAGAAATAGGAATCCGCGCAACCTTTTCACCGCTAGTTGTTGTGCTTACTTGAAGTTCTCCTTTTCCTGTTCCTCTTACTTTAACAGAAATCTCAGAAACCTCTTTAATATCAAAATACTTAAATCCTGCTTTAGCTCCAGCCGTCATGTTTGCAATATTTTGATTAGGATTATCCTCCCTGTCCCCACTCTCCTGAGTAAAGTACGGATGGGATTCATCAACTACATAACCAAACTCATAACGAACTGCACCTGATCTGCTCATAAGGTTGCAAGCGATATATGCAGGGTATTCCCCTTTTTCCAATCAATGAATCACACTATTCAGTCCGCAGCTTGTCATTTCTACTTGCTGGATACCTCCATCGCTTTTAATTTGAATTTCTTCTGCGAATGCCTGCCTTGAAAATTGATGCTTGATACTTGTTCAAATCGAATCATCTTACCTCTCTCCTTTTCATAATTGCTTACCCAATTTTCCGCTTTGTGAAAATTTCCTATTACATAGATATCTATATATTTTCAAGTGGATGATTTCTAATATTGGAATAATATTTTTAGCTTGCATAGAACCTTCCCTTGCTTCCCAATAAACTTTATTTAAACTGTACACTAAGTTTACATGGCCTTAATATTCAGATGATATGCTTGCATTATCAACGAATGAGGAGGCAGTAAAAATGAATGTGCGTGCAATATTTATTGATATGGATGGTACACTACTAAACGCCTCAAACAACATATCCCGCCGAAATATGGAAGCCATTTATACACTCATTAATCAGGGAGTGAAGGTTTTTCTAGCTACTGGTCGACACTATGAAGTAACCGCTCCCTACCATAAAGAAATTGGATTACGAACTCCAATGATCTGTTTGAATGGTGCAACAATCCACGATGCAGAGACAGGAAGAGCATTGCAAATGAAAACCGTCAGACTGAACGAAGAACGATTCCACCAACTGACCGCTGAAAACTCTTGTAATGTTATGATCCATACAGCAAATGGGCTTTATTGTAAGGAAACAAATGAAGAAATCGATTATTGGACAAAAGTTGGGCAAATTCCGCCACGATATATTGGAGATTTAAGAAAGGCAAATTATCAAGATGTTCTTAAATATAGTGTTCGAACAGGTGCACCACGTCCTGAATTATCCGCTTTCTTTAAAAAGGAAGCAGACGTCATCAATTGGAATGACGGGTTTGAATTGGTTGCTCCTAATGTTTCCAAATGGTCTGCTATAAAAAGCTTAATTCGCGCCTATCGATTTAGTCCAAATGAAGTCGTAGCCATTGGAGACGGACCCAATGATATAGAGATGCTTCGTCATGTCGGTACTGGTGTGGCAATGGGTAACGCTAGCGAAGAGGTTAAAGCAGCAGCTGATTTTGTTACAGGACACCACGAAAATGATGGATTAGCTGAGTTTATAGAACGTTATCTTCATAAATCATATGAATCATATGTGATTTAGGACTATTTAAAATAACTTTTTGTAAAAAATGACAGGTGGGATCTATTTCGATAGATTCATACCTGTCATTTTTTATCTCGTTTGTATATGGTTCTCGCTGACATTTCGCGGATTTTATACGTTAAAAAACTTAACATTCTGTTATAATAGATCACAGATAAATGTAGCTAGATTGGACTAGAGGTGAATCAAAATGTATTGGACTCCAATATTTGAAAATGATGTACCAGTAGGACTCTTCGTCTCTTAATGGAGTGAAGGTGACTACCTCTCTCCGTTAGGGGCATTTTCGACCTAAATAAAAGACGGAGGGTATAAAAAATGAAAAACACCATATTAGGTTCTATATATTTAGCTTTAGCTTCCAGTATTTGGGGTGGTATGTACGTTATTGTAAAAATTGTAGTATCCGTCATACCTCCACTGGAACTTGTGTGGATGCGATATTTAGTGGCTATTGTCGCACTTCTCTTTATCGGCTTAATAACACGACAAAAATGGCGAATCGAGAAACGTCATTTCTTAATAATCATAGCCATTGGAATAATTGGTAATGCCATTTCAATTGTTACACAGGAAACTGGTACAATGCTATCGTCAGCACAAATGGGAGCCATTATAACTTCTTCAACACCAGCATTTATGGTTATTTTTGCTCGCTTACTCCTTAAAGAACGGTTGACGTTAAAAAAAGGACTCTCCGTTTGTTTAGCGACAATTGGGGTTATTCTTATTGTTGGCGTCGGTCATATGGATTTGTCCAGTAAACTTGGTGGTATTTCACTGCTTATTGCTGCTTTGACATGGGCACTCATGTCTGTACTTGTAAAGCGTGTGCCGAGTAATTATTCACAAATTGTAGTAACGACGTATTCCATCTTGGTAGCCCTAATCGTGTTGACCCCATTTGTTTTGCCACGGTTACACGCAATTAATATCTCTCAATTGACTCACCCGACTATTTGGGGAGGACTCTTGTATTTGGGCATTATCTCAACAGCCGGTGGATTTCTACTATGGAATCGTGGATTACAAATGCTTAATGCCTCAAGTGGGGGGATATTTTTCTTCTTTCAACCCGTGGTTGGAACATTACTTGGATGGCTTATTCTAAAAGAGAACATAGGTGTAACGTTTTGGATTGGCTCTATCCTAATTCTCACAGGTGTTTTATTCGTTATCATCGAGAAAAAATAGTAATGAAACCCCTTCAACTATATTGAAGGGGTTTTGATTAAATAACAGCACTTATTATTAATAATATGGCTTATATCCCCATTTCTGAAGCAAGGGGTTTTACGCCACTATTTGATAAAGGGTGCCTTTTTCTATTATTCTACCCGCTTAGGGTTTACCTCATTTATTTTTTCATTCACTGCTTTGTGTAGTATTAAAAAATTCAGACTGATCTTTTTTGTTAGCCTTTCCCTTATTGTTGTTTTTACCCATTTTTCCATCTGATTCATAACTTAATTTCTGCGGTACCTTTTTATTCTCTTCCATAATTACCCCTTTCAAAACTAGTATCACTTGACTAAATCATTACGTTTCTTGGTTATTGATTATATTGTTAACTAAGTTTTGAGTTGCATCTCGAGACGACACTGCCGCATTTTCAATAGCTGGCTGCACGTAGTTTAAAGCTGACTGATTTATGTTATAAAATTTTTTCATTTTATTTTCAGGATCATTCTGATTTCGATTACTTTCCTTCATTGTCAATTCCTCCATTGTATTCTTTCATCTTTTTATTCTCTGATTTATTTTGAAAAATATACAAATCAACTCCTTTTTCCTTCTTGCACTAACCTGCCCCAGTTTGTAGAAGAACATTTCTTCTTCACAATCTCGAATATAGAATAATCATTCCTACGATTATGTTTACTCATAAAATAGATCGTCGATAGACGCTCTCTTCCACTATTAAAGTAATCAGGATAGTTGTCAGACTCCCCTGCCCTAATTTGGTACTAATAGAACAGTGCTAATCATATTCTTAAAAAAGAAAACAATTAAGAAGGAGGTAACGTTAGTTGATAAAAATTAAGGTTAGTTTACGGCCCATTGTAAGTAAGATAAATTTACCTACTGTTTTGAAATCAACTATACTTCCGGGTGACTCAATTGAAAGATTATTTATTGCAACCCAGGTAGGAGAGATCTTTTACATAGGAAACTCAAGTTTAAGGCCTTTTTTAGATATTCGCCCGCGAGTCATAAAACTAGGTGTTTCTGGTGGTGGATATGATGAACGGGGATTGCTAGGGCTAGCGTTTCATCCCGAATTTTATTATAACGGTCTGTTTTATCTTTATTATTCAGTAGCCGGAACACAAGGTCCAGGTGCCCTTCCTGAACCTTTTAATCCTAACCCGTGTGATCCCAGCACTTTAAACCTAAGGTGGATAAATAGAGAAACTCAATATGATCATATTGATACAGTTGAAGAATGGATCTTACAATCGAATGGTCAACCTCAAAAACGACGGACATTACTTAACTTAAGAAGACCATTTTTAAATCATAATGGTGTCAATAGTTTAAACTTTTCACCTGAAACAGGAAAACTTGTTTTAACAACCGGAGATGGTGGATCAGGCTACGACCCATTTAATTTAAGCCAGGATAATTTGGAAATAGCCGGTAAAATCATTGAAATTGATGTAAGTAAGAATACATTTATCAACAATCCACCTGTAGTCACACGTTTTAATGAACTTCCTGCAACTATTCAGGAAACGCTCACGGTAATTGCCAAAGGGGTTCGCAATATACCAGGCATTTCATTTCAAAAGTTTAATAAACAGTATATCAAATATGTGGGAAATGTCGGACAGGATTTGGTAGAGTCGATTTTTTCATTCGTACATTATAAACCAATACCGGTTACTCAGCTTGTTCAAGCTTCTTTAAGAAACACCGAACCTGACGAAGAAGGATTTATTAACTTTGGCTGGCGAGGGTGGGAAGGTGCTTTTCCTACGTCAATTATAAGGGGCTGTTCTGCAAATCCGACTTTGGATGAGAAAACAATTGCTTATTACAATGAAGCTGTAAACGCTTCTGTGAGACGTCTTCAGCCTCTAACTAGTTATTTTCATAAAGATCCCCGTCCCGATAAGTTTGGAGGAACGGCACTTACAGGAGTGCAAGCCTTTATGGGGCATGGAATCCCCGCTTTAACGGGAAGTGTTGTGTTTACTGACCTTGCCCGTGTTGAAGAATCTCGACCTCCGGTTAGAGGGGTTTTAGCTTATACCAGGGTTAGAACAGATGGTAAACTAAATGATTTTAGTGTGATTGAAACCGATTATAATTTTGGGTCTCAATCAGCTTATTATGTTAATTTGGGAACGAATCTGGATCAAACAAGACTATATTTAGGGGTTTATAGCTCTATGAAAGTGACTGATTTTAACCAAGGTACTGTTTTTGAAATTGTACCACCTACTACATTTTAAATGCAGATGTATATGATACAACTGATATTGTTATTGAACTAACCTGTCATTGACTTGAAACGTAAAAGAACAATGGGACTGCTGAAACAGCAGTCCTATTTTTTTGACACGTAAACCCAGTCGTTTGTAACTTTTTAAACTTCCACAAATATTACACAAACCCCTTCTTCCATAAAACTGCACCGGTAGTACATTAACACTCCTTTTATGAACTCTGTACAAATTCTCATTTAATTGTCTTAAGAATTATGACGATTGTCCATACCACTGTTGTCTTATGACAATATAATAAATTGTACTTATCAGTTTATAAAACTGGTAAAGCTAAATCCTTCAATAAAAAACCTCCAAAGATAGGATGACAAAGCTTATGCAAACCATTGTATTTATTGAAACGAACAAATCCGGATCCAGTAGAGAAGCAATAAAAGCTGCAGAGAGACTCGGATATTTTACGGTGTTATTAACCAATAGGCAAAAATATATTCAACAAAGAACAGAATTTCCCGAAGTCCATCAAATGATTTTGGTAGAATTATCCAATTATGATGAAATAAAAAAAACCCTCAGCAAACTTCAAAGACAAGGTAAACCAATAAAAGGCATTTTTAGTTTTGTACATTCTTACGTTCATGTAGCAGCCGCCTTATCAGAAGAATTTTGTTCAGGTGTAGTCTCTACTGATTCAATATTAAAAATGGAAAATAAAGTTTTAACTCGTGAGCTTCTCAAAGGACACCCAAATTCTCCTTATTATGCCCTTTATAATCCAGATGATTTTTCCTTAGAGAATTTTATTGGTCAAGCTAAAAACTATTTACCCCTAATTGTAAAGTCTCCCACATCTGCCGGTTCAAAAGATGTCCATTTGGCAAATAACGAGAATCAGTTGAGACTGGCACTACAAGAATTACTAAAAAAAAATGAACAGATTTTACTGGAAGAGTATCTATTAGGACCCCAATATTTAATTGAAGTTTTAGTACACAATGGAAAAGTTCATATTGTCGCGGTAATCGAACAACAGATTACTTTTTTAAAACGATTTATTGTAACCGGATATTGTTTACTAACAGATGTCAATCAAAGGATGTACAATAGTATCCTTGAGACAGTAAGTTCCATCTTAAAGACTTTTCAAATGAAAAATGGTGCCTGTCACCTTGAAATGCGTTTAGTAAATGGAGTTTGGAAATTAATTGAAATTAACCCGAGAATCTCAGGTGGAGCGATGAATCGAATCATTGAAGTCGGATATGGAATTAATTTAGTAGAGGAAACCATTCAATTAATGTTAGGAAATGAGCCTTGCCTTACTAAAAAGCACAGTAAGTATGTATATGCACATTATTTAACAGTTGATTCTAAAGGAAAATTAATAAAGGTAACGGGAAAAGAACGCGTCTCTAAATATCCCGGTGTAGAAGAGGTGTATATAAAACCCCGACAAGGACAGATCGTACGTCCGCCTTTATCAATGGGAGATCGTTGCGGATACATTTTGGCATCCTCAAAGGGTAAATTCGAAGCAAAAAGAATTGCTATGAGAGCAGCTAGCGAAATACAATTCTCCCTTGACCCAATTTAAAAATTCCAAGTGACAAATAATGAGTATGATCTATAAAAACAGAGGTTTTAAGAAATTAGATGAGTTATTAATGATTGAACAAATATTCTAGTCTTTTTATCAGAAAAAGAAGAATGTGGAGAGGTGGAAAAGAACTATAATGACGTTAATTGGCATGCTTCATCATCGCAGTGATCCAAGTAATGTAAAGAAAGCATATGCTTATGCCGCTGCAGCAAAAGCAGAAGGTGTAACCTTTTTTTACTTTACCCTAGGGAAGGTAAATATAAAACAGCAAAAAATTTTAGGAAAAGCCTATGAAAATGGACAATGGATTGAAAAGGAATTTCCTTTCCCTGATGTCATTTATAATGCAAGTTATCTTGCAAGTGAGAAAACTAAACAAATCTTTGATTATTTGTTTGATAGGATTCCGTTTACAAGTCATTCTATTGGGGACAAATTAACGGTATATACCAGAATTAAAAAGGCAAATAAATTTACACATTACCTTATTCCCTTTTATGAATTAACTGACGTTCAGATTTTTTTTGACATGATCCATCGTTATAAAAAAGTTATTATCAAACCGTTAACGGGGCATCAAGGGGGGGGCGTTGTTTTTATTGAAAAATATGGTTCAAATCATTACAAAATGAATGATGTAGGCTTAGTATCAACCTTAAATGAAAAACAATTGCTAGACTTGTTATCTCTTAAAATACAAGAACAAGATTACGTAGTTCAACAGTTTATTACAAGTCAAACAAAATCTGGTCATGTTTTTGATTTCCGGTTGCATGTACAAAAAAATGGAGAAGGAAAATGGGTTATTACTTCTATTTATCCACGGATCGGGCGTTTAGGGACCATCACATCAAATATGAAAAGTGGTGGTTATAGTACTTACCTGGATATTTTTTTAAAAACAGAGTTTGGTAACTCCTGGTATGATATTCAAAGGTATCTTGAACAGTTTGCGATAAGTTTCTCAAATCATTTTGATTCTTTATATGACAATGAATTGGATGAATTAGGAATTGACGTCGGAATTGATGCCAACCAAAAACTTTGGCTTTTTGAAGTAAATTGGAGACCAGGCCCACCTAATATATTTAATCTTGAATTAGATGTAGCCAAAAATACGATTTTGTATGCAAAATATTTAGCTGATACAAACAGAAAATAAAATAAAACCAGATTAGCCAGTTATTCCAGGTTATCGTCTTGGAACAAAAATTAAATCCCCAAAAAGGCAGCTTGCCGCTCATGAACTGCACCTCCAATTGTGAACAATTGGGTTGTCGTTCATTAAAGGAAAGCTGCCTTTTTATGAGAAAAGTTTCTACCATTTTAACTTCTTAAATAATCGATGACATCATCGAAGTCTGAGTCATCCCCGCCCGTTTTGAAATAAACAATGTCATTTGGGATTAAAAATGAATCAAAAAACCTCTTTATTTCATCTGCATCTGAAAAATGATAAACATTATGCGGATTTACTCCTGCCTCTATAGCTGGCTTTTGAAAATCTTTTGCAATAAACCCTTTGGTGATGAGAATATCGACCCCCGAAGCACCGATTAGGTTTCCTGCCTTTTCGTATTCTTCATCTGCATATTTTCCCAGTGCTGCCATTCTTCCCAGAACAGCAATTTTTCTTTGGGATGGCAATGCAATCCTGCTTAATGTTTCTAAGCCTTTTCTTAAGGAAGCAGGATTTGACTTCCAAGTATCATCAACCAACGTAATTTGATTTCGTCCTTCAATGATTTGAAAATGGGATCTCATGTGATGATAAGTAGATAATCTCTTTATAGCATAGTGAATATCCACTCCTAAGATTGCAGCAGCTGCTACTGAAGCGGCTGCATTATATACACTATGCTCACCAAGTCCCGGTATATATCCTTTAAATCCCCTTTGTTTATATTCCATCCAAAAAGTCATGCCGGATGAATGATATTGATACTTCTTAATCCTAAAAATAGCATCCTTGTTTTTTCCGAACGTAATAATCTCTCCCTTAAATTTAGAAGTATCTAGGGTAGAGAGATATGGGTCGTCCGAATTTAGGATGAGAATTCCTTTATTATTCATACCTTGCATTATTTTCGACTTTTCTGCTAGATAATTATCAAATGATCGAATTTTATCCGTATGATCCACATCAATCATTGTCATAATCCCAATCGTCGGGTAAAAATACTTACAGGACTCCGTCATATCCCCTTTTGAAGATACGGCTGTTTCAAACACTGCCACATCCGTATCTTCATCAATTCCCATTAAATAAGGAAGGTTGTAACAATTGGCATTTTTGCTTGATATTGTTGCCTGCACCTTGTGTGTTTCTTCCAAAATGTGTTTTAGCATTTCTTTCGTCGTAGACTTTCCGCATGTACCAGTAATGGCGACAACAGGAATGTTAAACAGATGCCTGTAATACGATGTGAATTTAAAGAAACTGTCTTTGAGATCCTCTAACATAATGATTTGATTAGGATTTAATCTTTCCATATGAGAAAATGGTGTATCGGTAACAATGAATACATTTTTGTATTTCTTTATCGTTTCAACAGGCACCGCTCTATTGTTCCAACGAAAAAATAACGTATGACTCCTAATTTCAAATCTGTTATAAGTGACGTTATTGATTCGTATACCTTTTTGCTTTTCATTAGGTTGAATGTTCATTGCAGTTAAAATGTTTTCCAATAATAATGTCTTCAAAATGTCCCTCCTGAAATTCCTTTTTTGAAAAAAGCCTCTCCCCCCATAATACTGTTCTATATGGCAGAAGTGATTGAATCACTTTGAATTCAAATGCTAATGTATCATATGACGAGTCCCCTATTGCAGGTGTGTGATAAATACTCAGACAAATAGCGGAAAATTAAGCATTGTTTGTCATAAACTTATTAGTAAATGTCCAGTACATGGTGAAATTTCCATTTTATAAAATTGTTAGGAAGAAATGGGTGCCAAAAGAGCTAGTGAAACAAGAAAAAAGCATTACCGTTGTTCCAGTAATGCACCCGTTTGATTAAGTGAATTTCTTCACAACTTTGCTGGCAATTATGTTGTCTCATAATAAAAGCCACCAGTATGTCGGCAGCCCTGTTTTTTGTAACTCCTGTATTTTTCTATTTCGAACAGTATGGTGTATCCAATAGAATCAAAGAACAGCTAAACCTTGTGATCCATAGTATGAAAAGTTAGTCCAGGCAGCAACCTGCAATCTTTCTAGACTACCATCATCTTGAATATTAAATACTGACACTGTTCCCTGATTTCCGTTAAGAGTGTAAAAATGCCGTCCATCTCTACTCACTCTAACATCCATCGGAAGACCCGGTGCTGTACCTGGCGGTGTACTGGTAATATGCCTTACCACCGACAAAGCTCCATTTGGATCAATTTGGTAGGTCGAGATGGTGCCGCTTAAAGTGTTGGTAATGTATGCAAAACGTTCATCCCTCGTTGTTACAACCCCACAAGCAGTCTTATATCCGCTTGGTACAGAGCCGCTGATCACCCGAAGGATACCGTCATTACTCAGCGAATAAGATGACAGCGCATTTGAAACTGCTTCTGTAACTAAGAGGATTCCAGACGATAGAAAATATACGCCCAATGGTCCTTGACCGTAAGAATCATTAACGATTGGACCTGTAAGCGTACCATTTTGATTCACACGAAATATACTAAGATGGTTTGAAGTAAGCTCGGATACAAGGATTTTGCTACCGTCAGGAGTGAAGAGAACCTGAGCCGGCTGAGCATTGAAGGTACTGAGAGAATAGGTGGATCCAGGAATAGGAGTAAGCCGTCCGTTTTCATCTATGCGAAAACCAGTGATGTTGGAAGCAAAATTGTTAGCGGCATTCCCTACATTGGAAACATAGACAATATTACCAAACACATCTACGCTGTTGGGCTGAGCTCCTCCTGATGGCTTCACATTAACAAGAACAGGTGTTCCGCTATCAGTTATGATGAAACTACTTATACTATTGCTCCCCGCGTTAACACCAAGTAGGAAACGCCGATCACGGGACAAAGTTAGGGCGCCTTGTGACGCAAGAGGGTCGATGCCATCGTTTGCAGTTGCAGTGGAGACTTCCTTTGTACCAGTACCTCTACCATAAGTTGGATAGGCACCCACAAAGGTCAGCATTCCATTCATGTCCCGGTAAAAGGCAATGATTTGATTCATTACTTCATTATTGGTCATCATGTACACCATACTCACACGTACACCATACTCACACGTACACGAAAATAATTGTTGATGATCTGCATTTTATGACTCTCCTCCTTTTCATAATTTTATATGATTCTTTTGCCCTTTAAATTCCCAAAATGGATGTTAAATGGTTTACAAACAGAGGTGGACGATCATCCACTTATCTACTAACCTCCACCGTTAGTACAACAACACATCTCCACCATACTCTACTTCTTAATCAAAACGTTCTGTATCTAATCCATCCAAAATATCCTCTAATTCTGTAAGGAAATTTAGTTGTACAGGAGCAGGGATTTGCTCCATCCACTTTTTTATTTCTGGTAACTCCTCAGCCTCATCTATATTCGTTGGTTTTGGATGAAGAGTTGCCCACCATTTCTTCAATTCATCGATAAATTCATAAAAGTAGCGTTCAAATCTTTCTGCCCATTCTGCCCCTTCATCACCAGAAGTCTTTTGCATCATACTCCAGGCTTCCATCGCTGTTTCGAAATACTCATCAATCATCTTCATGTGGAACTCCTTTCTACATACTGTTATTTTCTTTCATTCTCTCATTGTACCAGTAGAAAGCTATGGTCGGTACTAATGACACCTCGTTGTTCATCTGAACATTTTTTTTAAACATAATTATCATTTCTCATTGAACAACCCTCCTCGTTAGTAAAAAAGCGACTGCTCTTATTGAACAATCGCTCCAAGTAATTGAATGATAATTTTTCATGGTTTCATATTTTTTTAAGGAAGTGTTTTATAATTATAAGCAACATAAGGTATTCCAACAATTATACTAATTAAGGTTGTTACTATTCTTCCTTTGTAATTCAAGGTATGTATCACTCTTTCTTTCCAAATTAAAACACCTATTTTTTATTTTTATTATTTACAATAATGTTACATTATAGTTTTCTTAAAAATATTATCATAATCAAATCATAAAACTACTTGTCCATCCGTACCAAATGAGGCATAGCTATGACACTCACTTATTGAATAATGGTGCACCTCTTAATGCGGATCTTTGCTTTTGCCAAGAGACGCTGGAAACACTTTAAACTCACTAAACTAAATTGAGAATTACGCCTCACTAAAGGTCATTAGAGATAAGTCAAAATTTTGGCGTTATCCCTTTAACAAAACAACGTTCGCCTACATAGGTTAATTTATCTTCACTTAATTTTATTGGTGTTCCGAATGTAGTAAAATAGGGATCGTTTACAATTAACCATATCTATGTATCTACAAAGTAAGTGCGTGCTAATTGATAGTTCAAGACTGACTTAAAGGATTCTCAACTTCCTCCTCATCAACTCTATCGAACTTTAGATTATTTCCAGGATATTTATCTACTCGCTGTGTTTCCCAGTTTATCTACTTCAAAAACCCCTTGTCCCATCTTACTTGGCAATACTAGAGTCTATATAAGAACGGAGGAACAAGCGTTGTTTGAAAAAACGTGCAGAAATCTACCTGTTTACTGGCTTTACCTAAATCAGCCTTGTCCGTGCTATCTCTGTTACTCTATTCTGTTTCCTAAACCCTCAATGCACTTGTCAGGACCAATATTTCCAATACAAATAGCACCTTTCTTATCAGTACAATCCGTACCTATACCATCTATTTGGTGTAACTTATCCAAAACTATTTATGGTCTTCAACCAGGTAACTACGTGACCAACACCAAGCCTATCGATTTGCTGGTTTTCGCCCCTCATCCCGACGACGAGACGCTAGGGACTGCGGGCGTGATCATGCGCGCAGTGGCGGCAAGAAAGCGGGTTCATGTTGTTATCTTTACGAATGGAGATGGTTACCCGAGGGCTGCCTCCCAGCTGCTCAAGAAGAATATTGACGAGCTCCGTCCCGAGGATTACTTCGAATTGGCGCGGATGCGCCAGTTCGAAGTGTATGCTGCTACGGCAGAGTTGGGACTAAAGCCGTCGGATATTACCTTCCTGGGCTATCCCGATGCCGGACTGGATCGTGTCTATAAGTCCGAGGGCCCCGAGCCTTTCCAGCAACGCTTTACCCTGATGAGAAAAACGTATAGCATAGTACACCCGGACTATCACTCGCTTGTTTATGGCATGCCAGCGCCCTATCTGAAGGAGTTTGCCCTCTCCGATACAATGGACCTGATTAGGTGTCTGCAGCCAAAGGAAATCTACGTCACCGACGGTGCGGATGGGCACCCCGATCATCAGGCAGCTTACTTGTTTGTTCGTGACGCCGTGCAGGCGATTGGTTACAGAGGGCACGTGTATACCTATTTGATCCACAGCGGACCAGACTCCCAATGGCCATGGCCACGTGGGATTACCCCCAGATTGCCGTTTGAGGCACATGAGTATAAAGAAGAGCGAATTCCCAGCTTTGTACCGTGGCCTCCGCCAGTGCGGGTGCCAATGACCGAAACTGAAGCAATTCGAAAGTTGAAAGCGATTCAGGCTTATCGTTCTCAGCTTGCTACTGACAGGGAATTTCTCGAATCGTTTATAAAGAATGAAGAAATTTTTTGGTGAACGGGGTGGAGGTAATACTGAATAATATAAATCATATGCCTGGAGAGTGGTGACGAATATAAGACGCCTATGGTCTTAAATCAACCGTATGATTTTGGAGCACTGAGTAATTTGTGTATTGAATTTTAAATAGTTAATTTTATATAAATTACACTGTCCTTGTGATGATTCAATTACATATTTAACTATTTTAGGATGTTTTATTTGTTGTAGGATCCAAACCAAATCCATTAATTATTAGTGCGATTGAAATGTAAACGAGCTTGAATAATCCAAGCTCGTTTACTCTTATTTATTGGTTTTTTTCTTTTTAAGGATTTTACTTCACAATAAAGAAGCAATAAAATGCTGTTCCTTCTTATTTTCTTGTATGATAGTCCATTTTCTCCATATGGTTGGACCTGATCGAACCACTTCTCATCCAGTTTTCGCAGCTCTTCTTTTTCATTAAAGGATCCTGTTTCCTTCTTTTTGAGGACTTCCAATACGTTAATTTCAAAAGGCATCCCCAAAAAACCGGATTGGGCCGATTATGTTGAATTTCCAACCTTAACCAGTCTTAACGTGTATTTTTCAATCAGTATAAAAAAAAGGAAACTTGCTGCTCGGATGCAGATCAGGTAACTCAATTTCCAATCGTTATGAAAAACTAATATTTTCATGTTCAAAAGGATAACATCGCCTAAAAGCAAAATAAAAAAAGGAACTACATTCCAATATTTCTTTTTTGGTATGTAAATACAAAGAATAACAATTACGGCCATACATACGTGATACAAAAAACCACTAAATAATGTACTGTCCCGGTAAATGTTTTCAACCCAATTTACATGAAAGAACTGTTTTCCAAAAAGCATAAGTACGCTTGATGGAGTTTGTAGAATGATCCATGATATTGTCCAGAATGTTATGATTCGCGGGGATTTATGTCTTTTTCCATTTACTATGGAATACCACTTTTTCATAGTCATCATATAGATAAATGTTACAATGCCAGTCATATATGTGTGCCACCAATGGTGAGTGTAGACATCCGCTTTAAGAAACACAACCTCTACCAGCATGAAAACGATGGATATTAATCCAATCCAGCGGTATGAGAGCTGAAAAACCATTATACTAATCGCTGTTGAAGACCATAATGCTGTATTGGCTATAATATGTCCTATGATATTTTCGGCAAAAGGATCTGAATAAAGTCCAGGTTTATATGCGTAAGCATTTAGTGCAAAGAGTACAACAGCTTCACCAATCCATGACCAAGCAGTTGCGAATACAAAATATGAAAACAAATCAAATACGTTTCTTTTTTTATACATTGTATAGACGGTAATTACCGCCCCGATAACTATTAAACCGTAGTACCAGTATATATTTGGCATAGGTCGCTCCTCCTGTAAATCCGCGGTACCTCCCGGGAATGGAAATACAACATTTATGAACTCTCCCGGTTTTTATAGCCATGTTTATATTTCCAATATACACAACGATTCATACATAGGCATTATGCTATTTATATTCACCTATTCCACTCTGCGCCTGTAACTGCAGGTTAAAAGGCCATTCATTTCGTGGAATGGCCTTTTAACTTGCAGTTATGTTAACGCACGAACGATTAAGGATTACGTTTTTCTTTTTACTTAGCAAAATTCAATAATTGCCTCCCTCTCCAATACGCCATCGTATATCGCTAGATCTAGGTGGACCTATGGTAACTGTTTGATCGATAGGCTTGAGAACTTCAGCTAACTGGGGAGCATTAACACCATAAATTGCCTGGAACACCTCAGGAGGTGTCTTTCTTAAGATGTCGGACCCATATACGACCTGCGTGGAATTATTGTCGAAAATAGCCAACAAGTGGGTGTGATCCGTTACCGCAATTGCCCAATGCCACCAACCCATAGGGATATACACTGTTTGGGGTGGCCTAACCCGGTAACTGAGTACTTGAAGGGTAAATGGATTGAGAATAGAAACGTCAGCTTCACCTTGTATCATATAGGCGAGTTCATTCGCGTTCGGATGCCAATGAGCCTCCACGCTATGTTCTCTACTCAAATAAACGTCTAAGATGCTTAAGTTTTGCATGACGGGAAACTGTTTAGCGGTTTGCTGAAGAATAAAGTTTTGACTGTTTTTCTGGAAGTATGGAGCACTTTTTAAGTCAAAGGATAAATTTAATGAAGAGGAGCTTAATATATCACTGGTGGTATACATCGGATACTCACGCCTTCCTTAATTGGATGATTATGGATTCAATCGTTAAGCCCACATACATAGATACATATAGATATGCATGAATCCAGAAATCGTGTTTCTAATGATTCCTGATTGACGAGCAACACTAACGACATCCCAAAATCACTATTGGAGATTGATGAACCATTTATATTACCTGTTTCCGGTGATAAAGAAGCTTTTAATTAAGAGTAGGAACATAAGAAAACAGGCTTACAATCGAGCCTGTTTATTCTTTATCTATATTCAATTATTCGATAACTCCAAGCTAACGGCGCATTTCTTCATCTAATTAATCTTTATCCATTAACCTTCCCATCATTATGTTAAACATCACTTTTTTCACATAAGTAAGTTTCTTTATGAATAGATTCTTTTTATCATATTTATAAAACTAATAATAAATTTGAACAGTTTGCAGACAGTATGCTTCCCCACTACAACCGTGGGGATAGCAGCGGCGAATCAAATTATCAATTTGCAATTAATTTCTTGGCATGTGATAAGGAACGAGTAAGAATTAAGAAGACAGCAGCACACACGACAGATGCTGCACTAATCCAAGTGATTGCCATTATCGAGGAACCTCCTACAGCAATTCCTCCGATACCGGCTCCCGCAGCAAAGCCAAGCTGCACGAACGAACTGTTCAGACTGAGCACAATTCCAGATGATTCTGGAGCTAGCGATACTAGATTGAAGTTCTGAACCGCCCCAAACGTCCAACAAGCTATCTCCCATAGCATTAACAGGATGTCATGGGAAATTGGCACAGAACTTATCAACACTACAACCATAGATACAAGAAAAAGCAAATTGACCGCAATGCTCAGTATACGTCGTACATTGTGCTTTCCCTTAAAAATTGTCTTATACCAACGTCTATTTAAAATATTGTGGGCAATAAACAACAAAAGCAATGTTACTCCTACCATTTCATGTATGGTATTTCCGTTAATCTGGTAAGCCATTGCAACTAACATCACCCTATAGATTTCAAGAGTGATTACGGTGCCATCAGGGATTGGCTGACCGTTCTGTACCGATTCTATTGCTTTCCGGCTCGTATATAGTTCTTCTGTGACATCTCCTCGATTCACAGTCGTGTAGTTCACACCCTTATCGTAGTTTTCAGGGAATTTGACAAGTTCACGATTGGAATTAGATTGCACCTGTTGGGAATTCTCACCCGATGATTTCTGTTGGGAAATCCCATTTGTGTCATTATTGCTGTAAGTATTTTCTTTAATCCAATTCCTGTTGGAGATGTTGCTTTTTCTAATGCCTCCAATAAAATTAAAGAAGCATTCAACTCAAGCATCATGAACTACACCACTCCCTCGAGTAGGTTTTCGGCAGCCGAACTGCTACAGTAATTTCTCACGCCTTTTCGCCGAGCTTATAACACTATCATTCTTGTATAATTTTGCGAAAAGCTATTTGATTGGTAATTTCCTTAGGTCATTAGTGAACTTCCTCATGCATACTTATTTACCTTCTAAGTAAAACTAAGTTATCTAACTAAAATGCGGTGGTAAAAATAAAAGTGAACAACGAGGTATCAAATGTTCTGCAAAACAATATAGAGATTCTAAATACTATTTTAGGTAAGAGTTCTGATTTTCAAATAAGAGAAATTTATTTAACAAGTATAGATAAGAAAGCTGCAGTTCTCTTCATCGATGAGATCGCCGATTCGAACGTTGTTCAACGATACGTAATAGAACCCCTAGTATCGTACTACATACCCCATTCTAAGACGGATGAGGAACTGCTTGCTTTTATGGAATCAGCTGTCATTCAATCGATAAATATTACACGAGTGGAAGATGTGACGCTTGCTTCAAATGAGTTGCTGGCAGGCAAAACCCTTGTCATTGTGGAAGGAATAAATACGTTTCTCTCGACCAATACAACCAAATGGAACGGACGCAGCATAGAAAGCCCGAAAGGACAAAGAGTTGCTAAAGGACCTGATGTCGGTTTCTCCGAAAATAGAAGTACAAACATCTCTCTCGTTCGTCAGATTATTAAAAATCCGAATGTAAGAGTAACCACCAAACAGTATGGAACAAACACCCGGACAGGCGTATCAGTTATGTACATTGAAAACATAGTGGACAAACAAGTGCTCGACACAATTTATGCACGTCTAGAAAACCTCCAGTTGGATGCAGTGCTGGAAGCGAATTACATTGAAATGGTTCTGACAAAGGAGAGCAAGTCTTTTTTTCCACTCATGCTCAATACGGATAGACCTGATGTGGTAGCGGGCGAAATGCTGGAGGGAAAAGTCGCAATCTTAGTAGATGGTTCGCCTTATGTTCTTATTGCTCCTGCGGTTCTCATTCAATTTTTCCAAACACCCGAGGACTATTATCAAAGTAAAACAGGGTTAGTTAATCCGCGCTTGATTCGTTTTTCTTTATATATTTTAGCTTTGTATATTCCGGGGATGTATGTAGCGTTTATGACCTACCATGCAAATTTGTTACCGGTAAAACTGCTAGTGGGTCTTGTGTCACAACGAGAATTGGTACCATTTCCAACCTCGTTAGAAGTAACAGTTTTGCTGATTGTGCTTATTGCAATAAACGAAAGTTCTACTCGGTTACCTCAAAATATTGCTATTACAGTGTCCATTTTTGGGGGGATCATATTGGGGCAGTCAGCAATTGAATCGCAATTAGTAGAAGCTGCTAGCTTAGTTGTAGTTAGTGTTACGTATATTTTCTTAAGTGTTATTCCTATTACCGCACTGCGAATAGCGGGAACAAATATCTCTCTTTGTTTTACTGCAGTGGGAGCAGCTCTTGGCTTTTACGGAATCGCCTTATTGTCACTTGTAATACTGCTTCATCTTTGTTCTTTGCGAAGCTTTGGCGTACCTTATTTATCTCCTTTCGCTCCACTCGTTGCACATGATTTAAAAGACAGCGCAATTCAACTATCACTAGAGGAAATGACAAACGATGAATCTCATTACACGAACGAAGAAATGATTGAAGAGACAGATAAAGCGTAACAACAAGGAGAAACGTATGCTAAAGAAATCAAATATAACCCTCTATCTAGCGATAGGATTAATCATCGCCTTAATGGTAAGCAAACAAGTACAGGACAACACGTTGAATAAAATTAGTGTTATTTCCGCGATCGGGATTGATAAAAGTAAAAAAGGATACTTTGTTACCATCCAAAAATATAATCCAGCTGCCAGCAGCAAAGAAGGAGCAGCTGAACTAGGTGCGTATACGTACAGTGCACAAGGACGAACCATTCCTGAAGCAATCGACCATATTCAAAATAAATTCTCGCGGAGGATCTTCTTGGATAGCGTGGGAGTGGTTGTATTAGGGGAATCATTGGTAAAATCGGAAGGAATAGCTGCTCTTTCCCAATACTTTTTGCGGGAACCCAATTTTCCTTCCAATATAAGGTTCGTCATATCAAAGGGAGTGAAACCAGATAAACTGCTTCAAATAGTAATGCCTATTCAAAAAGTTTCGGGAAACAGGTTGGAAGAAATGTTGAATCTAAAACGTGAGTCCTGGGGGAATCTCTCGGATATGACTGCCGACAAAATAAATGGAATGTTATTACAAAATAGGACGGAACTAACTATCCCTTATGTAACCATAATAGGTCGTGCTGCAAAGGGAATTTCGAAAAGCAATATAGAAAAGGCGAGTCCAGATTCGATAGTAGTGATAGAAGGATTAGCCGTGTTTCAACACCAACGATTTTCATACTGGCTTTCTTCACAGGAAAGCAACCTATATGCATTAACCCGAACCAAAATATACGATACCACATTGGTAACGAAGTGCGGTAAACAGACTGGATATGTGACGTGGAAAGACACGCGAAGCAAATCTGATATACATTTACTAGATAAAAAGGGAGTTCCATCCTTTCTTCTTCAGGTTAAAATAAAAGCTGAGGTGTCGGATGTGTCATGCAATATTGTCCCCTCTACTGTCCAAGCCATTGCCCAATTGGAACATGATGCAGAACACGACCTCCAAAAACAGATTAATCATCTGATAGCAAAAACGCAAAATAAAAAAACCGATATAGATAGATTTGGAGAAACTTTGTATCGAAAACAACCTTTTCGGTGGAACCGGATTAAAAATAATTGGGATTCTGTATATCCAACCGTACCCATTCGGATAAGAGTGAGGGTTGATCTTATAGAGCCTGGAGAAATTTCATCGCAATAAAATTGACTCTGTGTATAGGAAGGACTCGATAGGATGATGGTCAAATTAGCTCCAATTGAAATATTTTCCTTAATGATCAACTTTTTGCTAGGAAGTGCTATTGTCGTAGGATGGAACTTCGAAACAAAACAAGATGTTTGGATCACAATCTTGTTGGCGTCAGGTTTTGGAGTGGGGACCTTTTATTTCAATATCATGCTTAACTCATTAGGGAAATGGGGAAATTTGATCCAAATTTTTGAGCTAGGATTTGGAAAATTTATTGCCAAACTACTTGGATTTATTTATTTTATATACTTTATATACATTGCAGGAAGAGTGTTGAAAGATTTCTCTTTTTTCGTGGCTCAAGTGCTTTATAACAATATCCCTTTTGGAATTATATCTTTCACGCTCCTTCTGGTGGTTTCGTATAGTTGTTTTCTCGGTATCGAAGCTATAGCAAGAAGTTCACTGATTTTATGTGCTTTTACATGCGTTATCATTTTGATTCTCATGGCTTTCGGATTCCTATCTCCATATTTTGAAGTCAGCAATTTAACCCCTATATTCCGGACGAGCTGGAATCAGGTACTCTCTTCCGTTTTCCCAACCGGCGTAACCTTTCCGTATGGTGAGCTCATCGTATTTACCATGCTATTTCCGTATGCAAACAATAAGAAAGCCTTGCGAAAATACGGTTGGATTTCTGTATGTGCAACAGGAGTAATCCTGCTTATAGCTGGAGAAATGATATTGGGCTTATTAAATTCTGAAACAGTCAACTTGTATGTATTTCCGTTTGTGAAGGCTTTGGAACTGACCACTGTATTAGATTTTCTGCCACACATAGAAATTTTTACGGTAATCATCAACATTATCGGCGGATTTTTTAAAATATCAATTTATATGTACGGCGGGCTCATGATTCTTGCCCACTTGTTTCCAAAGACAAATCCAAATCGTCAAATTATAATTGCGGCGACCATAACCTTTTTATTCGCATTTACATTATCCAAAAACATAATCCAACACTTGTTCATTGGTTTGAAAATTGTTCCGCTGTTTATCCACATCCCATTTCAATTTATCCTTCCATTAATATTGGTTATTTGTTTACTTATAAAAAAATACATTATGAAATCATTATAAAAGAGTCCAACCGTTCATTTCCTTCTAAAGTGAAAAAAGTCGTAGTAAGGTTCTAATTCTTGATATTACTACAAAATGACGTGTGAAAAGCACACGTCATTTTATTTTATTGTTAAACAGCCAAAAAATGATTGTTCCTAATTCTTTCTTTCACTACCCTCCCTCAATAAAGAAAGC
>NZ_NUOW01000026.1:1600-4534 GCF_002584635.1 Bacillus sp. AFS031507 | reverse complement strand
TGGTTAAGTCCTCGAACGATTAGTATCAGTCAGCTCCACATGTTACCACGCTTCCACCTCTGACCTATCAACCTGATCATCTTTCAGGGTTCTTACTAGCTTGCGCTATGGGAAATCTCATCTTGAGGGGGGCTTCATGCTTAGATGCTTTCAGCACTTATCCCGTCCGCACATAGCTACCCAGCGATGCCCTTGGCAGAACAACTGGTACACCAGCGGTGCGTCCATCCCGGTCCTCTCGTACTAAGGACAGCTCCTCTCAAATTTCCTGCGCCCACGACGGATAGGGACCGAACTGTCTCACGACGTTCTGAACCCAGCTCGCGTACCGCTTTAATGGGCGAACAGCCCAACCCTTGGGACCGACTACAGCCCCAGGATGCGATGAGCCGACATCGAGGTGCCAAACCTCCCCGTCGATGTGGACTCTTGGGGGAGATAAGCCTGTTATCCCCGGGGTAGCTTTTATCCGTTGAGCGATGGCCCTTCCATGCGGAACCACCGGATCACTAAGCCCGACTTTCGTCCCTGCTCGACTTGTAGGTCTCGCAGTCAAGCTCCCTTGTGCCTTTACACTCTGCGAATGATTTCCAACCATTCTGAGGGAACCTTTGGGCGCCTCCGTTACTCTTTAGGAGGCGACCGCCCCAGTCAAACTGCCCACCTGACACTGTCTCCCACCCCGATCAGGGGTGCGGGTTAGAATTTCAATACAGCCAGGGTAGTATCCCACCGACGCCTCCACCGAAGCTAGCGCTCCGGCTTCTCAGGCTCCTACCTATCCTGTACAAGCTGTACCAAAATTCAATATCAGGCTACAGTAAAGCTCCACGGGGTCTTTCCGTCCTGTCGCGGGTAACCTGCATCTTCACAGGTACTATAATTTCACCGAGTCTCTCGTTGAGACAGTGCCCAGATCGTTACGCCTTTCGTGCGGGTCGGAACTTACCCGACAAGGAATTTCGCTACCTTAGGACCGTTATAGTTACGGCCGCCGTTTACTGGGGCTTCGATTCAGAGCTTCGCTTGCGCTAACCCCTCCTCTTAACCTTCCAGCACCGGGCAGGCGTCAGCCCCTATACTTCGCCTTGCGGCTTCGCAGAGACCTGTGTTTTTGCTAAACAGTCGCCTGGGCCTATTCACTGCGGCTCTTCGAGGCTATTCACCTCAAAAAGCACCCCTTCTCCCGAAGTTACGGGGTCATTTTGCCGAGTTCCTTAACGAGAGTTCTCTCGCTCACCTTAGGATTCTCTCCTCGCCTACCTGTGTCGGTTTGCGGTACGGGCACCTTTTATCTCGCTAGAGGCTTTTCTTGGCAGTGTGGAATCAGGAACTTCGGTACTAAATTTCCCTCGCTATCACAGCTCAGCCTTCGCGAGAAGCGGATTTGCCTACTTCTCAGCCTAACTGCTTAGACGCGCATATCCAACAGCGCGCTTACCCTATCCTCCTGCGTCCCCCCATTGCTCAAACGATAAAGAGGTGGTACAGGAATATCAACCTGTTGTCCATCGCCTACGCCTTTCGGCCTCGGCTTAGGTCCCGACTAACCCTGAGCGGACGAGCCTTCCTCAGGAAACCTTAGGCATTCGGTGGATGAGATTCTCACTCATCTTTCGCTACTCATACCGGCATTCTCACTTCTAAGCGCTCCACCAGTCCTTACGGTCTAGCTTCAACGCCCTTAGAACGCTCTCCTACCACTGACATCTAAGATGTCAATCCACAGCTTCGGTGATACGTTTAGCCCCGGTACATTTTCGGCGCAGAGTCATTCGACCAGTGAGCTATTACGCACTCTTTAAATGGTGGCTGCTTCTAAGCCAACATCCTGGTTGTCTAAACAACTCCACATCCTTTTCCACTTAACGTATACTTTGGGACCTTAGCTGGTGGTCTGGGCTGTTTCCCTTTTGACTACGGATCTTATCACTCGCAGTCTGACTCCCACGGATAAGTCTTTGGCATTCGGAGTTTGTCTGAATTCGGTAACCCGATGAGGGCCCCTAGTCCAAACAGTGCTCTACCTCCAAGACTCTTACTACGTGAGGCTAGCCCTAAAGCTATTTCGGAGAGAACCAGCTATCTCCAAGTTCGATTGGAATTTCTCCGCTACCCACACCTCATCCCCGCACTTTTCAACGTGCGTGGGTTCGGGCCTCCATCCAGTGTTACCTGGACTTCACCCTGGACATGGGTAGATCACCTGGTTTCGGGTCTACGACCACATACTCATACGCCCTATTCAGACTCGCTTTCGCTGCGGCTCCGTCTCTTCAACTTAACCTTGCATGGGATCGTAACTCGCCGGTTCATTCTACAAAAGGCACGCTATCACCCATTAACGGGCTCTAACTACTTGTAGGCACACGGTTTCAGGAACTATTTCACTCCCCTTCCGGGGTGCTTTTCACCTTTCCCTCACGGTACTGGTTCACTATCGGTCACTAGGGAGTATTTAGCCTTGGGAGATGGTCCTCCCTGCTTCCGACCGGATTTCTCGTGTCCGGCCGTACTCAGGATCCACTCAGGAGGGAACGAAGTTTCGACTACAGGGTTTTTACCTTCTATGACGGACCTTTCCAGGTCGCTTCATCTACCCCGTTCCTTTGTAACTCCATGTTGAGTGTCCTACAACCCCAAGAGGCAAGCCTCTTGGTTTGGGCTATGTCCCGTTTCGCTCGCCGCTACTCAGGGAATCGCGTTTGCTTTCTCTTCCTCCGGGTACTTAGATGTTTCAGTTCCCCGGGTATGCCTTCAATACCCTATGTATTCAGGTAAAGATACTGTTCCATTACGAACAGTGGGTTCCCCCATTCGGAAATCTCCGGATCAAAGCTTACTTACAGCTCCCCGAAGCATATCGGTGTTAGTCCCGTCCTTCATCGGCTCCTAGTGCCAAGGCATTCACCGTGCGCCCTTTCTAACTTAACC